>JAZSBS010000145.1:0-36352 GCA_045602525.1 Acutalibacteraceae bacterium | reverse complement strand
TAGACCCCGATACACTTAAAACCTTGCCCGAGCGACAGATTTCTAACGGCCTTGCCGAGTCGGTAAAAATGGCGCTTACACACGACGCAGAACTATTCGCTATGTTTGAAGACGACAATTTTGATATAGATACTGTAATTGAACGCTCAATCAAGATTAAACGTTCGATAGTAGAGGCAGATGAAAAAGAATCGGGACTTAGAAAAGTGCTTAATTTCGGTCACACGGTAGGTCATGCTATTGAAAGCAACACACCCGCTCTTTACCACGGTGAGTGTGTAGCGCTTGGTATGTTGCCAATGTGCAGTAGTGCGGTAAGGGCAAGACTTATCCCCGTGCTTAAAAAATTAAATCTACCCTGTGAGATAGAATGCGACACACAAAAAATCATAGATACTATGAGCCATGACAAAAAAATGGCGGGTGATATGATTTCGGTAATACGTGTAGAAAATGCAGGGAAGTTCGATATAACAAAACGCAAATTTGCAGACTTTGCAGATGAAATAAAGGCGGTGTATAACAAATGAAAAACACCATAGGTAATTCTCTTACCGTTACCTTGTTTGGCGAGAGTCACGGCAAGGCAATTGGCGCGGTTATAGATGGTATTGCTTCGGGTATAGAGGTAAATGAGGAGTATATATCTTCGCAGCTTGCACGTCGCAGGCCAAAGGATGCTCTGTCTACGCCGCGTCAGGAAAAGGATGAATTTAGTATTTTAAGCGGTGTTTTTGAGGGCCATACCACAGGTACACCGATTTGTATTACAATACCAAATGCTGATACACATTCGAGCGACTATTGTGAGATGCAGTATAAGATGCGCCCTTCACACGCCGATTATACCGCAAATTGTCGTTACGATGGTTTTCAGGACTATCGTGGTGGCGGACACTTTAGTGGCAGAATAACCGCAGCGCTTGTAGCAGCAGGCGCGTGCGTTTTGCCTGCACTTAATAAAAAGGGCATTTATATTGGAACCAAAATTAAAAATATTGCAGATATTAGTGATATCGATTTTGCTTGTGAGCAGGATATTATAGATATATCTAAAAAGAATTTTCCTGTATTGGACGATAAAACAGGAAAACAGATGAAAGAAAAAATCCTTGCGGCAAAGTGCGATGGCGACAGTGTAGGCGGCGTGCTTCAGACTGCGGTTATAGGTATTCCCGCAGGTGTTGGTGAGCCTTGGTTTGACACTGTAGAGGGGATGCTTTCCCACGCAATATTCTCGGTGCCTGCTGTAAAGGGTGTAGAGTTTGGTTTGGGATTTGGGTTTGCAGATACTACAGGCAGTGTGGCTAACGACCAGATGTATGTAGATGGTAACACCGTTAAATGTTATACCAACAATAATGGCGGTGTGTTAGGCGGTATCACAAACGGTATGCCGATAGTATTTAATGCCGTTATTAAACCTACACCAACCATTGGGAAAGAGCAAAAAACGGTTGATATAAGTACTATGAGTGATACAACTTTGGCGGCCCGTGGTCGTCACGACCCGTGCATTGTGCACCGTGCGGCAGTTGTGGTTGAAAGCGTAACCGCTTTAGTAATAGCAGATATGTTGACTGCAAAATTTGGAATGGATTGGTTGGCAAAATAATGGAATACGGTTGTATTGGTGAAAAACTGACGCACAGTTTTTCTAAAGAAATACATAACCTGCTGTTTGATTATGATTACAAAATACAAGAAATTCCAAAAGGCGAACTCCATGAGTTTATGACTAAAAAGGATTTTAAGGCAATAAATGTAACCATACCCTATAAGCAGGATGTAATACCTTATCTTGACTTCGTGAGCGATACTGCGCGTGAAATAGGCGCGGTGAATACCATAATAAACCGCCAAGGTAAGCTTTATGGCTACAACACCGATTTTGGCGGTATGACAGCGCTCATTAAAAGGCAAGGTATTGAAATAAATGATAAAACCGTCTTGATTTTGGGAAGTGGCGGCACATCTAAAACGGCAGTTGCCGTCGCAAAAAATCTTGGCGCGCGTAGGGCGGTTCGTGTATCACGTACTGCAAAAGAGGATTGCGTTACCTATAGCCAAGCATGTGCTGATTTTGCAGATGCACAGGTTATTATTAATACTACACCAAAGGGTATGTATCCTAATATCATAGGTGAGCCTATTGACCTTGACCGTTTCGAAAAGGCAGAAGCGGTTGTGGATGCTATCTACAATCCGCTAAGGTCGAATCTTGTGGTAAAGGCTAAGGCTAAGGGAATAAACGCTATAGGCGGTCTTTATATGCTGGTAGCGCAAGCGGCACTTGCGGCAGAGCTGTTTATTGACACCGATGTACCCAGCGAAAAAGTAGACTTGGTTTATAAGGCAATTGTAAAACAAAAGCAGAATGTTGTGCTTGTTGGTATGCCGTCAAGCGGAAAAACAACTATAGGAAAACGATTAGCAAGTGAACTTAATATGCAGTTCATTGATACAGACGATGAAATAGCAAGTGTAACAGGAAAGACCATACCCGAGATTTTTGCCGAGTCGGGCGAAAACGGTTTTCGCGATATTGAGGCGAGTGTTATTGCGGATGTGTCTGCAAAACAAAACTGCGTAATAGCAACAGGTGGCGGTGCAATACTGCGCAAGTCAAATGTTACAGCGCTTCGCGGTAACGGCATTATCTATTTTATTGACCGACCGTGTGAATTGCTTATAACAACCGATGACCGACCGCTTTCAAGCAATCGTGATGACCTTATTAAAAGATATAACGAGCGTTATGATATATATTGTGGCGTGGCGGATAAGAAAATTATAAATGACCAAGCCTTACAAAAGGCAGTCGACATTATAAAGGAAGATTTCAAAAGATGAAAATACTTGTTATCAACGGACCAAATCTTAATATGCTGGGTATTCGTGAGCCTGATATTTACGGCAAAAGCACATATCGTGATTTGTGCGAACTTATTACTGATTATGCCGATAAAAAAGGTGTGACAGTAAAACTTTTTCAGTCAAATCATGAGGGTGATTTGGTGGACGAGATACAAGCGGCATACGGAAATTTTGATGGCATAGTGATTAACCCTGCGGCATACACACATACAAGTGTGGCAATTCTTGATGCTGTAAAATCGGTGGGAATTCCTACCGTTGAGGTGCATATATCCGCAGTAGAAACAAGAGAGGATTTTCGTCAGGTTAGTTTTGTCCGTCAGGCTTGTATCAAGACTATTACCAGTCTTGGATTTGACGGTTATCTTCGTGCGATAGATACACTAATTGAAAACGGAAAATAATTTATGACAGTAACTATAAAAAAATCAAAAGCTGTGGGCACTGTATCAGCGCCTCCGTCAAAATCAGCGACTCACAGAGCGCTTATCTGCGGCGCATTGTCGGGTGGTAGTAAAATTGAAAATATTGAATATTCGAATGATATACTTGCAACACTTGATTGTCTTAAGGCGATAGGCGCCAGGATAGAAAAGAATGGGAACACCGTAACGCTCGGTGAATTAAATTCATCTTTAAATGAGGGTGCAGTTCTTTATTGCCGTGAAAGTGGTAGTACGTTACGGTTTATGATACCGCTTTGTATGTTATCGGGTGCCACAATAACCCTTGTAGGTAGCGAACGCCTTTTTGAACGCAACCTTGATATTTACGAACAAGTTGCTGCTAAGAATGAAATATTGTTTGAAAAAAGCAAGGATAGTCTTACCGTTTGCGGAACTCTTAAATCGGGCGATTATAAGGTAGCTGGTAACATATCAAGTCAGTTTATATCGGGATTGCTTTTCGCCTTGCCCTTATGTGATGGTGACAGCAGTTTAGAAATCACAGGCGAGTATGAAAGCGAGCCTTATGTTGAACTTACCTTAAAGGTGCTTGGTGAATTTGGTGTTGTAATAGAAAAGCAAGACCGCATATATAAAATAAAAGGTAATCAAAAGTATATTACGAAGAATACGATTGTTGAAGGTGACTATTCTAACGCGGCATTTTTAGACGGCTTTAACCTTTTAGGCGGCAATGTTACCGTCACAGGTCTTGATTCTGATTCTTTACAGGGAGACAAGATTTATAAGCAAATGTACGCACAACTTAAAAACGGCGAGAAGCAGTTTGACCTGTCGCAGTGTCCTGACCTTGCACCTATTATGTTTGCGTTATCAAGCGTTTACGGCGGCGCGCATTTTACAGGTACAAAACGTCTTAAAATAAAAGAAAGTGACCGCGCGTCTTCTATGGCAGAAGAGCTTTCTAAATTTGGTGTAAAGGTTGATGTGGCCGATAACAGCGTTACCGTGCACGGCGGCGAGCTTAAAACACCAACCGAAATCCTTTGCGGACACAACGACCACCGTATTGTTATGGCACTGTCTGTGCTTTGCACCATTACGGGTGGCAGTATAAGTGGGGCCGAGTCGGTAGCAAAAAGCTACCCTGACTACTTTGAAAAAATAAAAACTCTTGGAATAGTGATAGAAAATGAATTTAAGTGAAATAAAAAATGTACTTATTGTAGGTCTTGGTCTTTTGGGTGGTAGCTATGCCAAAGCGCTGACCAAAAAGGGTTTTGGCGTAAAGGTTATAACGCTCAGTCAGGACGATATTGATTATGCCTTGAATGAGGGCTTTATATCGGGTGGCACCACGCAGGTTGACCCCGAGCTTATAGCTAACTCACAGCTTATAATATTTGCGCTTTATCCGCATACATTTATTGAGTGGATAGAGCAGTACGGCAACCTTATAAAACCCGGTACCGTCATAACCGATGTAACAGGCGTTAAGGGATGTATAGTTGAAAAAGTGCAAGATATGTTGCCAAGTGGCGTTGAGTTTATTTCAGCTCATCCAATGGCAGGTAAAGAAACCTGCGGTGTACGCAATGCGGATGATGCTATTTTTAAAACGGCTAACTACATTGTAGTACCTACAAATCGCAATACTCCCGACGGGATAAGACTGTGTTGTGATTTGGGCAGAACCCTCGGCTTTAACGACATTTCAAGTCTTACCGTTCGACAGCACGACGAAATGATAGCCTTTTTGTCACAGCTTACCCATGGTATTGCAATATCACTTATGTGTGCAAACGGCGATCCTAACCTTGTTCGGTATACGGGAGACTCGTTCCGCGACCTTACACGAATTGCAAATATTAATGACGAAATGTGGAGCGAACTGTTTTTGGCTAACCGCGAGGCGCTGTTACAAGAAATGGACGGCTACCGCGACGCATTTAACCGACTTTACGATACAATAAAATCGGGCGACCGCGACGCTATGCGCGATATGATGAGACTCTCCAGCGCCCGCAGAAAGACGTTTAACGAAGGTGAAAAATTGATATGAGTATGGATTTTAAACGCAAACTACCAATTCCAAAGGAAATAAAGGAGCAATACCCAGTAACCGAAAAATTAGCCGAGGTTAAGGCGCAACGGGACGCTGATATAAAGGCTGTGTTTACTGGCGAGTCAGATAAATTTTTGCTGATAATCGGACCTTGCTCCGCCGATAATGAAGAGGCTGTACTTGACTATATGGGCAGACTTAAAAGGGTAGCCGACGAGGTACAAGATAAAATTTTGATAATTCCTCGTGTTTACACAAATAAGCCACGTACCACGGGTGAGGGATACAAGGGTATGCTTCATCAGCCTAATCCAGAAGAGCAGCCCGATATGCTAAAAGGTATTATTGCTATTCGTGATTTGCACATGAAAGCGCTTGAGCGTTATGGCTTCACCTGTGCCGACGAAATGCTTTACCCAGAAAATTACCGTTATTTATCTGATATTTTAGGTTATGTTGCTATTGGTGCGCGCTCGGTAGAAAATCAGCAGCATCGTCTTGTTGCAAGCGGCATATCTATACCCGTTGGTATGAAAAACCCCACAAGCGGCGACCTTACTGTTATGATGAATTCCATTAAAGCGGCACAGACCAGCCACACCTACCTATATCGTGGCTGGGAGGTTACAAGCTCTGGTAATGGTACGGCGCACGCGATACTTCGCGGTTATATGGATTTCGGCGGTAGAAACATATCTAACTACCACTACGAAGATATTGCCCATCTTTGTGAGCTTTACGAAGAATACGGACTTAAAAACCCGTCGGTTATTATTGATGCTAACCACGCAAATTCGGGAAAGAAATATTTAGAGCAAATTCGCATTGCAAAGGACGTTGTTTATAGCCGTAACCACAATCATGATATACGCGATCTTGTAAAAGGTCTTATGATTGAAAGCTATATCGAGGACGGCGCTCAAAAGATTGGCGAGCATGTTTACGGCAAGTCGATAACCGACCCATGTCTTGGTTGGGAAAAGACCGAAAATCTTATCTATAAAATTGCCGATACATTGGAGTGATAAAAATGTTAGCGTTTATAATAGCAATGCTTTTTGGCGGTTGTCAGGTGTTACTTACAGAACAACTGATTTATGCATTTAACAAAAGAGACGGTAAAAAAATACTGCTGTTTTTCGGCGCAAAGTTTTTGCTTTACGCCATAGGAATAGGTATTGTTGTGCTTAATTTTGTGTGGCACATAAGCCTTATTCTTTGGGGCTTTGCCGTCGGAGTACCTATTACTGCAATAGTTCTTTTTGTGTATAAGACGATATATAAAAAATAAATTGGATTTAAACGGGAGGAAAAACCTCCCGTTTTGTTTTGTAAACTTTTTATTTTTCAATTGACTTTAATACCTTGATATTGTAAAATAATATTAAATATAAATATATAGTTGGGGGAGTTACGTATGAAACCCGTTTATAAACGCATTTTGCTTAAGCTCAGTGGTGAGGTTTTGGCAGGTGAAAAGGGCACAGGTATTGACTTTTCAAAAGTAGAAGAGGTTTGTGAAGCAATTAAAGAGTGTGTTGACCTTGGTGTCCAGATTGCCATTGTTGTAGGCGGCGGTAACTTCTGGCGCGGTCGCTCAAGCGGACAAATGGACCGCACCCGTGCAGACCATATGGGTATGCTCGCCACTACAATAAATTCATTGGCGCTTTGTGATACGCTTGAGCAGTTAGGTGTTACAACACGTGTTCAAACCGCAATCGAGATGCGTCAGGTCGCAGAGCCATATATCCGTAACAAAGCGGTTCGCCATCTTGAAAAGGGTAGGGTAGTAATCTTTGGCTGTGGAACAGGTAATCCGTTCTTCTCTACCGATACTGCGGCGGGGCTGCGCGGTGCAGAAATTTGTGCAGATGTAATCTTTAAGGCTACCAATGTTGACGGTGTTTATGACAGTGACCCAAAAACCAATCCAAACGCTAAAAAGTATGACACTCTTACACACCACGATGTTTTGGCGCAGGAACTTCACGTTATGGACTCTACTGCCGCATCACTTTGTATGGATAACGGTATAGACATACTTGTGTTTAATCTTAACAACCCCCACAATATTGTTGATGCCGTATGTGGCAAGTCTATCGGCACGCTTGTAAAATAATTTTTAAGGAGAAACTTATGAACGAACTGATTAAAAATACCGAAGAAAAAATGAGAAAATCTATTGACGCGCTTGAGCGTGAATATAAGTCTATAAGAGCAGGCCGTGCAAATGCCGCAGTACTCGACAGAGTTATGGTTGACTATTACGGTGTACCGACACCTGTTCAGCAGATGGCGGCTGTATCTGTGCCCGAGGCTCGCACATTGCTTATCGCTCCTTGGGATAAATCAACACTCAAGGATATTGAAAAGGCTATTCTTACTTCGGAAATCGGCATTAACCCACAAAATGACGGCACAAGCATTCGTCTTAACTTTCCGCCTCTTACCGAGGAACGCCGTAAGGATATCGTAAAAGATATTCGCAAAAAGGCTGAGGATTCAAAGGTTGCCGTTCGCAATCAGCGTCGTGACGCTCTTGATAAATTAAAGGGTCTTAAAAAGGCTAATGCCATTACCGAGGATGATGAATCCAACGGAGAGAAGAAAATTCAGAATCTTACCGACAAGTTCTGTAAGGAAATCGACGAGATTCAGGGCATCAAAGAAAAAGAAATAATGGAAATATAACTACTTTAAAGCGGATTTTAAAATCCGCTTTAATTGTCAAAAGAGGTTTTACAATGCCTATCTTTAAAAAGAAACAAACTACCGAGCGTATACTACCCGACCACATTGCCATCATTATGGACGGCAACGGTCGTTGGGCAAAAAAGCGTTCGCTACCCCGCACCGCAGGCCACGCGGCAGGCAGTAAAAATTTTAAAGACATTGCGCGTTACTGTAATAAAATTGGACTGAAATATTTAACCGTTTACGCCTTTTCTACAGAAAATTGGAAACGACCAAAAGAAGAGGTTGACAACATAATGAAAATCTTTAAGGAATACCTTGAAGATGCTAAAAATTTTAAGGATGAAAATATTCAGGTGCAGTTTATTGGCGACCGTAGTGTGTTAGACCCCGATATTCAACGCCTTATGAAAGAGTCCGAGGATGCGTCACGTAATGCTACGGGTTTGCACCTTAATATCGCAATAAACTACGGCGGCCGTGATGAAATCGTACACGCTGTAAAAAATATAGTAGATAGCGGCATAGATGCAAATGATATTACCGAGCAGACTATAACCGACAGTCTTTATACTTCCGGTCAACCCGACCCCGATTTTATTATAAGACCCAGTGGTGAGTATCGCCTTTCTAACTATTTGATATGGCAGTCGGCTTATGCTGAGTATTGGTTTTCAGATATTCTGTGGCCGGACTTTAAGCCGAAGGATTTAGAACGTGCAATCGACGATTTCAACAAGAGAAATCGTCGTTTCGGCGGAGTGTAGGAGGATTTTTATGAAAAAACGTATCATTTCAGGTGTAGTAATGGGCGTTATAGTGGCGCTTGTAATAGTGTTTGGATTAAGTTTAAACAATTTAATTTTAACGACCTTTGTTGCTATAGTAGCGGCGTTGGGTGTGAACGAGCTTGTAGGAAATGCAGCAAAAATAGAAAACGTTGTCATTAGAATTCTTTCTGCCGTTTATACTGTTGCTATGGTGTTTTTATTTAGCAATATAAATGAAAATCTTTACAGACTCAATCTTACTGATTATCAATATCTGGACATTGATTCGTTAATTTCGGCGATTGTAGTATCGGTTGTTTATGTAATCGTTTGCGCTGTTTTAATACTTGTAAGACAGGCAGAATTTGACCTTGCTAAAATTGCGGTTGTTTGCGGTATGCCAATTTTATATGCGTTTGCCTTTTCTACCCTTGCGAGTGTTATAATTGCCACAGGCGGAATATACTATTTACTGTTGGTGTTAAATTTTGCCTGTGTTTGTGATATGGGCGCATACTTTGTGGGTGTTAGTATGGGCAAAACCAAGCTTTGTCCCGAAATCAGTCCCAACAAAACGGTAGAGGGTGCCCTAGGTGGTGTTATTTCAAGTGTTATTGCAACGCTTGTTATTACACTTTGCTTTGGATATTTCAATAAAATTTTACCTGCTATACTTATCACAATTCCACTTTGTGCTGTGGGTATGATAGGTGATTTGTTTGCCTCAATTATAAAGCGCAAGGTTGGAATTAAAGATTACGGTGAGCTTATTCCCGGTCATGGTGGAATACTTGATCGTGTTGACAGTGTGCTCTTTATATCCCCACTTGTTTACAGTCTTTTGATATTAGGTGTTATTTAATGAAAAAGCTTATAATATTAGGTTCCACAGGTTCTATAGGCACACAGGCACTTGATATTGTGCGCGCAAACCCTGATAAATATGTTGTTACCGCTTTGGTAGCGGGTAGCAATGCAAAACTGCTTGAAGCCCAGGCAAGAGAGTTCAAACCGCAAGCGGTAGCGCTTTTTGATGAAGTGGCGGCAACCGACCTTAAAGTACGACTCGCTGACACTGACATAAAGGTTTTATCTGGGGCTATAGGTGTGTGTGAGCTTGCGGCAACTGACGGTGATATGGTGCTTAATGCCATAGTTGGTATTGCGGGTCTTCGCCCCACACTTGCGGCGATAGATGCGGGGCACACAATTGCCCTTGCCAACAAGGAAACGCTTGTTACGGGTGGCGAAATAGTCAACCGAAAACTCAAAGAAAAGAATGTAAAGCTGTTGCCTGTTGACAGTGAGCACTCGGCAATTTTTCAGTCTTTACAAGGTGCGCCCCTTGGCTCGCTTAAAAAGATAATTCTTACAGCCTCGGGCGGTCCTTTCTTTAACAAAACAAAAAAAGAACTTCAAAACGTTACTGTAAAAGAGGCGTTAAATCATCCTAACTGGTCGATGGGCGCAAAAATTACCATCGATAGTGCTACGCTTATGAATAAAGGACTCGAGGTTATCGAGGCGGTGCATTTGTTCCATGTGCCCGCTTCGCAAATTGAGGTTATTGTCCACAGACAGAGCATTCTGCACTCGGCGGTAGAGCTATCTGATGGTGCGGTAATTGCGCAGCTTGGTACACCCGATATGAAACTGCCAATACAGTATGCGCTAACCTACCCGCAGCGTGATGCGTGTTTTGAAAGTCTTGATTTGTTTAAAGTGGGCACACTAACCTTTGAACGTCCCGATATTGATACATTCCGCTTGTTACCATTGTGTATAGAGGCTATAAACCGCGGCGGATTGTATCCCACAGCAATAAACGGCGCTAACGAAGAATCGGTGAAGCTTTTCTTAGAGGGTAAAATTAAATTTTTACAGATTGCCGAGCTTAACGAAAAAGCTATGAATATGTGCCAAAACAAATCCGACTTTACAGTCGAGGATATTTTTGCGGCGGATGCCGAAGCGCGTTCGGTTGTACGTGCAAGTATTAAATAATTTTTAGGTAGTGATTACAATTTCTGCTATTTTAAACGTTCTTAATAATATATGGCCCTATGTGGTTGCGATATTGATATTTATATTGCTTATATTCATACACGAATTCGGACATTTTATTGCCGCAAAGCTTTTAGGTGTGAGGGTTAATGAATTTGCTATTGGTATGGGTCCAAAGATTGTAAGCTGGGGCAAAGGTGAAACAAAATATGCTATCAACTGGGTGCCTATTGGCGGTTACTGCGCTATGGAAGGCGAGGATGAAACCAGTTCTGATGACCGCGCGTTTTGCAACAAAGCTCCTTGGCGTCGCTTTTTAATAGTGATTATGGGCGCCACCTTTAACCTTGTTTTAGGTCTTGTGTTGGTTGCGATTACTCTGATACCTAATAAAAAAATTCTTACCACAACGGTTGATGCTTTTCACGAAAATGCGGTAAGCCTACAGTATGGATTGCAAGAGGACGACGAGATTATAGCAGTAGACGGCAGAAAAATTTTTACCACCTATGATTTAAGCTATGCTTTCAGCAATATAGACGATGGCGCTATTGATATAACCGTAAAGCGCGACGGCAAAAAAGTAGAACTTGATGATGTTAAATTTAAAAGCGAAGAGATTGAGGGTATAAATTATCTTACGGTAGATTTTTATGTTAAGGGAAAGGAAAAAACCTTTACGAGTTTTGTAGGTCACACATTTGATACCGCAATTTCAAATTGCGCAGTTGTGTACCGCTCGCTTATAGATCTAATTACAGGTAGATATGGAATAAGTGCGATGTCGGGTCCTGTTGGAGTTACGGTAGCGATAAGCAGTGTAGCAAAACAGAGTCTTAGCGATTTGCTTCAGGTTATGGCTCTTATTACCATAAATTTAGGGTTGTTTAATTTGTTGCCCATACCTGCGCTTGACGGCGGAAGACTTGTGTTTATATTATTTGAAATGATTTTCAGAAAGCCTGTGCCGCAGAAGTACGAATCAATTGTTCACGCTGTGGGCATGGCTTTGCTGTTGATGTTGATGGCGGTAATTACGTTTAAAGACATCTGGACTTTGATAGCAGGGTGATTTTATGTATACAAATGCTAACACAAAAAGAATATATGCGGGTAATCTTGCCATAGGTGGTGGCGCGCCTGTGAGTATTCAGTCAATGCTATGCGCACACGCTCATGATATAGAGGGTAATGTTGCTCAGGCGCTCGCTTTGCAACAGGCGGGTTGCGATATTGTGCGCGTATCGGTGCCCGATATCGAGACTATAAAAACGGTTGAAGCGTTAAAAAGAAGTATTACTATTCCACTTGTAGCCGATATTCATTTTGATTGGCGATTGGCTGTCGAAAGTGTTGCTGCAGGTGTTGATAAGGTTCGCATAAATCCCGGAAATATCGGCGACGAAAGCAAGGTAAAGGAAGTTGCGCGTGTTTGCCGTGAGAAGAATATACCTATAAGAATAGGGGTAAACTCAGGCTCGCTTGAAAAAGAGATTTTGGCGCGTTATGGTGCGGCAACACCCGAGGCAATGGTAGAAAGCGGACTTTATCACATATCGCTTTTAGAAAAGTTTGATTTTGATAACATTGTGTTATCACTCAAATCGTCAAATCCGCAGCGTATGTATGACGCGTATGTAAAGGCGGCAGAGGTTTGTCGCTATCCGTTGCACCTTGGTGTTACCGAAGCGGGTACTGAAAATATGGGTGTTATAAAATCGGCGGCAGGCATTGGTGGATTGTTGCTTCGCGGTATAGGTGACACATTGCGAATATCCCTTACGGACGAGCCTGTCAAAGAAGTTTACGCCGCACAAAAGCTGCTTAAAGCATTGGGTGTACGTTCGGGCGGTATCAAATTTGTATCCTGTCCAACCTGCGGCAGAACCGAGATTGATCTTATAGGTCTCGCAAAACAGGCAGAAGAGCGCTTTGCAAATATTGATAAAGATATAACCGTAGCTATTATGGGCTGTGTTGTAAATGGACCCGGGGAAGCGAGCGCTGCCGATATTGGTATTGCGGGCGGTAAGGATTGCGGCGTTATATTTAAGGGTGGAAAAATCCTTTATAATAAGGTGCCGGAAAACAAGCTTTTAGATTTGTTAGAACAAGAAATAAACAAGATTTGAGGAATATAAATGTATTCTTTTGGGGAACTGTTTGATAAATATTTGAGCGCAGAAACGCTTGGAATATTCAGCAGTACAGATATTGGTGAGTGTAAATTAAATAGTGAAAGCCGTAATCTTAATTTAAGATTGCGCAGTGATACATACATACCTTGCGCAAAGATTAACACCTTGCGTGAGGAGATTAAATACGCTTTACAGCTTGAAAATGCTAATGTGGAAATTGCATTTGCAAGCGAGGCTTTTTGTGTAGAGGCTATAGAGGATATTGTTGCAGAAATACGCGCTAAAAATATAATTTTTAACGGATTCTTTAACGAAGCACAGTACGATTTGCAGGAAACATATTTAAAAATTGCCTTAAAATATGGTGGCTATAACAAAATCCAAGAGGGTAATTTTGAAAAAATTTTCAAGACCGTTGTTAAAAATCGTTTTAATGTCGATATTAATATTTCTTTTGACGGTGTGCTCGAGGATGCACCAATTGTTTTACCGGAACCTGAGCCTGTTGTTGTTCAGCGCGCACACGAAAAACCAAAGGCTGCGCCAAAGGAAAATCCACCGCAGAAAGAGAAAAAATACGATTATAAACCCAAAGACGGTTTGCCTGTTTATCTTGAAAGCGCAAAACTTTTTTATGGTAGAAAGATCGATACAGATGTAAAACGTCTTGGCGAGGTTATATTACCACAAAATGATGGCGAAAGCGTATATGTGTGCGCGTGGGGTGAGGTGTTTGGACTTGAAAGTAAAACACTTGACACCAAGCGCGGCGGAAAAATGGTTAAGATAAAGTTTTACTTTAGTGATACCACTAACTCATTCAGTGCATCTCTTACAAAATTTTTCGACCCTAAATATACTAAAAATTTAGATGAAGCCGCATCAGAGTTTTTAAATTCGGTGTCACAGCTTAAAAACGGCGCGTGTGTAATTGTAAACGGAGAATATTCTTATGATAGCTGGACACGCGACTTTGTGCTTGATGTAAAGGCTTTGGCGAGTATAAAAAAATATGAAGAGGCCGATGATTACGAGGGTGATAAGCGCGTAGAACTGCACTGCCATACCAATATGTCTGCAAAAGACGCAGTAGCTAGTGCGGGTGATATTATAAACCGTGCGTTTAAGTGGGGGCACAAGGCTGTGGCGATTACCGATCACGGTGTCGTACAGGCGTACCCTGCAGTTGCAGAAGCGGTTGGTAAAATCCGCAAAAACGGTGGACAATTTAAAGCCATTTACGGTGTTGAAAACTATTTTATAGACGACACACGTTATGATATTTCAAATCTTACCAATAAAGAGGTTGCAAAGCTACGCAATCACCAGATTTTACTTGTTAAAGATTTGATTGGTCTTAAAAATTTGTATCAGTTAATATCTGATGCGCATCTTAACAATTTTTACGGCAGACCTATAATTCTGCGTTCCCAGTTAGACGCTCATCGCGATGGACTTATAGTAGGTTCTGCCTGTGAGCAGGGCGAGCTTTATCGCGCAATTATTGACGGCAAGGACGAAAAAACACTTTTAGAGATTGCCGACTATTACGATTATCTTGAGATACAACCGCTTGGCAATAACGAATTTATGGTGCGTGATAGTGTAAAACCCGATAAGGTTGACAAAAAGGGTAATGTTACCCCCAATCGCTTCCGTCACGTTACAAGTATTGATGTCATAAAAGACTTTAACCGCAAGGTTGTAGAAATTGCCGATAAGTTAGGTAAACCTGTAGTAGCTACGGGTGACGTGCATTTTCTTAAAAAGGAAGATGGCATAATCCGTCAGATAGTTATGGCAGGCCAAGGCTTTGACGATATCGACAATCAGGCTCCGTTGCATTTTAAATCTACTTCTGAAATGCTTGATGACTTTTCGTATTTTGGTGACCGAGCTTATGAGTTTGTTGTGGAGAACCCAAACAAGATTGCCGAAATGGTATCAGATGAGGTCATCCCCGTGCCAAAGGGCAACTATCCGCCTGTTATTGAGGGCTCGGATGACCTGCTTCGCGAGATTTGTTGGCGCAATGCCAAGGCTATGTATGGTGACCCCGTGCCCGAAATAGTTGAAAAGCGTCTTAATAAAGAACTTAACTCAATTATCAATAACGGCTTTTCCATAATGTATATCTCGGCGCAAAAGCTGGTTGCCAAAAGCGAGGAACTGGGTTACTATGTAGGCTCGCGTGGTTCGGTAGGCTCATCGTTTGTTGCTACAATGGCAGGCATATCCGAGGTTAATCCATTGGCGCCTCACTACGTATGCCCAACCTGTCAGTACAGCGAATTTTTCACCGACGGTTCAGTAGGCTCGGGCTTTGACCTACCCGAAAAGAACTGTCCGCATTGCAACACTCCGCTTAACCGCAATGGTCACGATATACCGTTTGAAACCTTCTTGGGCTTCAAGGGTGACAAGGTGCCTGATATTGATCTTAACTTCTCAGATGAAGTGCAAAATACAATTCAGGAATATACAAAAACTCTTTTTGGCGCAGAAAATGTTTATAAAGCAGGTACTATTTCTACTATTGCCGAAAAAACCGCATTCGGTTTTGCAAAGGCATATGCCGAAAAGATGAATATCACGCTTTCTCAGGCAGAGCTTAACCGTCTGGCATATCTTGTAGAAGGGTCAAAGGTTAAGACAACAACAGGTCAGCACCCAGCGGGTATGATTATTGTGCCTCAGGGTATGACGATTTACGATTTCTGCCCCGTTCAGCACCCTGCCGACGATACAAACAGTGATATTATCACAACCCACTTTGATTTCCATTCTATTCACGATACTATTTTGAAATTGGACGAGTTGGGTCATGTTGTACCTACTACATATAAATATCTCACCGAGTATTCGGGTATTGATGTGAATGATGTTTCGATGAGCGACCCAAAGGTTTACAGCCTGTTTACCTCAACCGAGGCTTTGGGTGTAAAACCGGAAGATATAGAGTCAAATACAGGCACATTTTGCTTGCCTGAATTTGGCACGTCGTTTGTACGCGGAATGTTAGTTGACTGTAAACCAAAGAATTTCTCAGATCTGCTTCAGATATCGGGTCTTTCACACGGTACCGACGTTTATCTTGGTAACGCAAAGGATCTTATTGATAACGGCACCTGTACCATTTCCGAGGTTATAGGTACCCGTGATAACATAATGGTTTACCTTATACATCAGGGTATGGACGAGGGCCGAGCCTTTAAGATTACCGAAACCGTTCGTAAGGGACTTGTTGCAAAAGGCAAAGTGTCTAAAGAAGAATGGGGACAGATGGAAGACGATATGCGAGCAGTCGGTGTTCCTGAGTGGTATATAGGCTCTTGCCATAAAATCAAGTACATGTTCCCCAAGGCTCACGCGGCAGCCTATGTTATATCGGCAATAAAGCTTGGTTGGTACAAGGTTTATCGCCCGCTTGAGTTTTATTGCGCATACTTTACCGCCCGTCCCGAAGACGTTGATGTGCCTATCGTGATAAAAGGCAGGGGCGCGGTGCTTGCCAAAATGAATGAAATAAAGGCAAAGGGTAAAGAGGCTACCAAGAAAGAGCTTGATACCTATGACGTTTTGCTTATATTTAACGAAATGATGGCAAGAGGAATCGAGGTACTGCCTATTGATATCAAGCACTCACACGCGATGAAATTTTTGCCCGAAAACGGCAAAATGCGTTTGCCTTTCGGCGCGCTTTCGGGTGTTGGCGAAAAGGCGGCATATTCGATTTACGAAGCCGCCGAGAAGGGCGACTTTGTATCGCGCGAAGACTTTGCCGTTGAAGCAGGTGTTTCGAAAACAATTATCCAGAATCTTGCCGACCTTGGCGCGATGGATGACCTTCCAGATACGAATCAGATGTCATTGTTTTAATTAAAATAAAAAAGAGAAGATTCAGGCTGAATCTTCTCTTTTTGCTTAATTATTATGATTTGCGTGTTGGCTTTCAAAATACTCTTCGTACCCCTCAACCTCTATGGCGGGGACATGTGTTTTAGCAAATATCATTCTTCCAGTTTCTGTAGTACCGATTTTTTTATAAAAAGTGTAACAGGGAAACATAGAACGAAGTTTATGGGAAGATTTGAAATTGATACCAACATAATCATATCCCTCGAAATCTACAGCTTCCTGATCTTTGCGGCAAAGCGGACAACTGGGTCCGCCAAAGACATAGTCTTTATATAAATATTCTTCTGCCTTTTCAAGCGGCATTAATTTAAACGTGTTACCCTCTACACGAGCAACCTTCACTACACAAGTATCTTTTTTTGCTCCTGTGGTCACAAAACATTTTATACATTTTTATTATATATGTAAGAGTTTGCATTGTAAAGCGGTATAATTTGCACAAAAAAGTTAAATATTTTTAACTTTTTAAAGAAAAAGGTTGCAATTTTGTAACCTTTTGTTATAATGTTAAAGGAAAAGGTTACAAAATTGTAATATTTGAGAGGAGAATTATTTTGGGTGATGTAATTCCGCTGATTATTAATTGTATAAAAAGCGCAGCATCGACAATTAAAAATAGTTCAAGCAAAGCAAAAAAGGGTATGTTTGCGGGTGTGGCAGTAATTGCAATACTTGTAAGTCTTTCATCTAATGGTACCCGTATAGCATATAAAGTAAACTATAGCGGTCACACAATCGCTACCGTTAGCAGCAAAAAGCAGTTTAACGAAGCGTTACAATTGGTAGTAAGTATGGTTGGCAACGAGGATGTTGAAGCCGTTGTAGAACAGCCGCAGTTTAATACCGCTGTGGTGCTTGGTAAAAATATTAACAGTACCCAAGAGGTTGCAGACGCAATAATTGACAATACCGATTCAATAGTTGAGGCAACCATTCTTTATGTAGACGGCAAGGAGATAGCGCGTGCCGAAAGTGAAATGTTAAATGGCGTAGTAAACCGCCGTCTTAACGGCTTTAATGTTGAAGGCGCTGAATGTACAAGCCGTTTTGCTCAGAATGTAACAACCGAGCAGGGTTATTTTATGGTAAGCGAGCTTGACAACGTACTTCAAGTACAAACTGTAGTTGATTCGCTTTCGGTAGTTACTGAAATGCGTCAGGTGACCGAC
This sequence comes from Acutalibacteraceae bacterium, assembly GCA_045602525.1. Classification (GTDB taxonomy): domain Bacteria; phylum Bacillota; class Clostridia; order Oscillospirales; family Acutalibacteraceae; genus UBA737. The sequence continues at coordinate 18,307 of JAZSBS010000145.1, read as the reverse complement.
GTTATGGTGCCGTATAAGAGCACCGTTCAAAAAACCAATGAGCAGGTAGTAGGCTACAGTGCCGTAACCGTTACAGGTGTTTCGGGTGTTAACCGTGTAACACAGGACGTTGTAATGGTAAACGGTGAAGAGCAATCACGAGTTGATATAGATACTCAGGTTGTGGTGGCTCCTGTAAACGAAGTTATAGTAAAAGGAACTGCAAAAACATTGGCCTCTGCCAAGCAGAAACAGGCAGCGCACAGCGCGGGATTTATTTTTCCTTTGCCTGACGGCACCTGGCGGGTAAGCTCGTATTACGGTGATGGCAGAAACCACAAGGGTGTGGATATCTGTGCTAAAAGCGGCGTTTCTATTTATGCTGTGGCAGAAGGTACCGTCGTTCATTCGGGCTGGAAAGGTGACTATGGATATTGTGTAATAGTTGAACACGCAAACGGTGTGCGCACACTTTATGCACACGCGAAACAACTTTGTTGCAAGGTGGGTGACACGGTATCACAGGGTGAGGTAATTGCGCTTGTCGGTACCACAGGTCAGTCAACAGGCAATCACCTGCACTTTGAAGTTATTGCAAACGGCAGAAATATGGACCCTGCTCCGTATATAAACCTAGATTAATTGATTATAAAAATTAAAATCCTTTGCTTTCAAGCAAGGGATTTTTTGTGTTTTTAACCTTGACTAAACCACAATATTTAGTGTATAATGTATTCTGTATAATAATGTTAGGAAGTGTAATTTTGGCTAAAGCAAAAGCACAATATGATAATACCAGTATTCAAAAACTTGAAGGTCCTGACAGGGTCAGAAAACGCCCGGGCGTTATATTCGGCTCTGACGGTCTTGACGGCTGCGAGCATTCGGTTTTTGAAATAATATCCAACTCTATTGACGAAGCGCGTGAGGGTCACGGCAAGAAGATAGTTATCACATATCACAGTGATAATTCTATTGAGGTGCAAGATTTCGGACGCGGTTGTCCCGTGGACTATAACCCCAAATACGATTGTGATAACTGGGAAATGGTTTTCTGCGAGATGTACGCAGGCGGTAAATACAGCACCGATGAAGGCTCTAACTACGGTTCCTCGATTGGTCTTAACGGCTTGGGTCTTTGCGCAACACAATATGCGGCAGAGTGGATGGATGTTGAGATTAAGCGCGACGGCTTTAAATACAATCTACATTTTGAAAAAGGTTATAACATCGGTGGACTTGAAAAGCAGGAATATACAGGTCGTGACACAGGCACAAAAATCCGTTGGAAACCTGATATTGAGGTTTTTACCGATATAAATATCCCGCGTGATTATTTTATTGATACATTAAAACGTCAGGCGATTGTAAACGATGGCTTGCTGTTTGAATTTCGCGAGCAACAGGGCGCAAGATATATAACACAAGAAATTATCTATAAAAACGGCATTACCGATTATGTTAATGAAACGGTAGGCGAGGAAAAACTCACCTCTGTTCAGTTCTGGAATACCGAACGCAAGGGCCGTGATCGCGAGGACAAGCCCGAATATAAGGTGAAGATAAATGCGGCGCTTACGTTTTCTAACCGCCATACCTTAAAAGAATATTATCACAATTCAAGCTGGCTTGAATACGGCGGCGCTCCCGAGCGCGCTGTACGAAACGCCTTTGTTTATCAGATAGACGCGTATCTTAAACAGAATAATAAATACAAGAGTGGTGAAAGCAAGATAACCTTTTCCGATATAGAGGAATGTCTTGTGCTTGTTATTTCATCGTTTTCACCGGGCGGCGTTGTTTCTTACGAAAACCAAACTAAAAAGAGCATTACCAATAAATTTATTGGCGATGCAATGACGGATTTTTTACGTCATCAGCTTGAAATCTATTTTATAGAAAACAAGTCAGAGGCAGAAAAAATCGCCGAGCAGGTGCTTATAAACAAGCGAAGCCGCGAAAGAAGCGAAAAGGAAAGAATAAATCTTAAAAAGACACTTGCTACGGGAAATTCAATGGCAGATAGGGTGCAAAAATTTGTTGACTGCCGTAGTAAAGACGTTAACGAGCGCGAGCTTTATATAGTTGAGGGTGACTCGGCTTTGGGTTCTTGTAAGCTGGCACGTGATGCGGCATTTCAGGCTATTATGCCTGTTCGTGGTAAGATACTTAACTGTCTGAAGGCTGAGTACGATAAGATTTTTAAAAGCGAAATCATTACTGACCTGCTTAAAGTATTAGGTTGTGGCGTTGAGGTTAAGTCAAAGGCAAATAAAAATCTTTCTAACTTTGATATGGCAAATCTGCGTTGGAATAAGATTATAATCTGTACCGATGCCGACGTCGACGGATTTCATATTCGCACACTTATACTTACTATGATTTACCGTCTTATGCCAACGCTTATAAGCGAGGGCAGGGTGTTTATTGCCGAGACTCCGCTTTATGAGATTAACACCAAGGCAAAAACCTATTTTGCATATGACGAAAACGAAAAGGCGGATATACTCCAACAAATCGGTGATGATAAGTATACATTGCAGCGTTCAAAGGGACTTGGTGAAAACCAACCTGATATGATGAACTTGACAACAATGAATCCTGAAACGCGTCGTCTTATAAAGATTTTGCCGGAAGATGCCGAATACACAAGCGAAATGTTTGATCTGCTTCTTGGTGACAATCTCGCAGGCAGAAAAGATTATATTTCAGAATATGGCTATCTTTATATGGATGATGCCGACATAAGTTAATGATATAAATAAAAGGAGATATAAAAATTGGCTCCAAGAAAGAAAAAAGAAACCGAGAAAACCGTTAAAAAGCCGCAAAGCAATGCCTATATTGCGGGCGCGGGCACTGTGGTTGAAAGTCTGGTTACCGAAACACTTAAATCAAACTTCATGCCATACGCTATGAGTGTTATCATCTCGCGCGCTATTCCCGAGATTGACGGCTTTAAGCCATCCCACCGCAAATTGCTTTACACAATGTATAATATGGGACTGCTTAAAGGCTCTACAATAAAGTCTGCTAACATTGTCGGCCGTACTATGCAACTTAACCCTCACGGTGACGCCGCTATTTACGAGACAATGGTGCGTCTTAGTGAAGGCAACGAGGCACTGTTACATCCGTATGTAATGTCAAAAGGTTCGTTTGGTAAAGCCTATTCGCGTGATATGCAGTGCGCGGCATCCCGTTATACCGAGGCGAAGCTTGCACCCATATCAGAAGAACTTTTTTCTGACATAGACAAGGACACCGTTGATTTTGTAGACAACTATGATGCTACAATGAAAGAACCTGTGCTGTTTCCTGTGACGTTTCCGTCGATACTTGTTAACGCTAATATGGGTATTGCGGCGGGTATGGCAAGCAATATTTGTCCGTTTAATCTGCGTGAAGTGTGTGAGACCACAATCGCTTATATTAAAGACAATGACATAAATGTTGCCGACACACTTTTAGCGCCCGATTTTCCAATAGGCGGACAGCTTCTTTACGACCGCGCCGATATGGAAAAGATTTACGAAACAGGTCGTGGTAGTTTTAAGGTTCGTGGCACATATGTGTATGATAAATCTAACAATTGTATCGATATAAAATCAATACCGCCTACCACAACAACTGAGGCAATTATTGAAAAGGTAATCGATCTTGTAAAGCTTAAAAAGATTACCGAAATAAATGATATCCGTGATGAGACAGACCTTGGCGGTTTGCAGATTACAATCGACTTAAAGCGTGGTGTTGACCCTGAGAAACTTATGAAAAAGCTTTTCAAGATGACACCTATGCAAGACAGTTTTTCTTGTAATTTTAATATTCTTATTGCGTCAAGCCCTATGGTGTTGGGTGTTAAGGATATTATCAGTGAATGGGTTGCGTTCCGTAGTGAGTGCGTTCGCCGCAGAGTTTATTTTAAGCTCGAAAAGGCGAAGGGTAAGCTTCATCTGCTTAAAGGTATGGAGAAGATACTTCTCGATATTGATAAAGCTATTAAAATCGTTCGCGACACCAAAGAGGAAAAAGAGGTTGTGCCAAACCTAATGATTGGCTTTGGCATTGACGAAACTCAAGCTGAATATGTAGCTGAAATTAAGTTGCGTCACTTAAACCGCGAATATATTTTAAAGCGCCTTGACGAAATCGAAAATCTCGAAAAAGAAATTGAAGAGATGCAGGGCATTCTTGACTCGAAAGCCAAGATTAAAAAGATAATTGTAAAAGAACTTGAAGAGGTTATTAAAAAATACGGTCGCGACCGTAAGACACAAATTATTTCTGCTGAGGCTGAAAGCGACGATAAAGAGGCCGAAGTGCTCGACGATTCGCCTGTTACACTGTTCTTTACAAAGGATGGTTACTTTAAAAAGATCACTCCACTTTCGCTTCGTATGAGCGGTGAGCAAAAGCTTAAAGAGGGAGACGAGATAACTCAGGTTGTAGAATCAAGCAACGATAAAGACCTGCTGTTCTTTACTACAAACGCACAGGTTTACAAAAGCCGTGTATTAGACTTTGCCGACGGCAAGGCAAGTGCTTTGGGTGACTTTGTAGGCAGCAAGCTCGGTTATGACGAGGGCGAATCAAGTCTTTATATGGTCCAGACAAAAGACTATTCCGGCTTTATGATATTTGTATATGATAACGGTCGTATATCAAAGGTTCCGCTTAAATCGTATGAAACCAAGACCAATCGCAAAAAACTTATCAAGGCCTACTGCGAAAAGCACAAGATTCATACTATTCTCTACTTTGAAGAGGACTGCGATATTTTGCTCAAGTCTACAAATAACCGTATGCTGCTTGTCAATACTGCTATGATTCCCGCAAAGACCACCAAGGATAACGGAGGTATTGCGGTTATGACTCAAAAGAAGGGCCAGCGTATATTTACAGCCGAGCCTTATGTAGATGAAGCGTTAGATAATCCGCATCGCTATCGCACAAAGAATCTGCCTGCTGCGGGTGCTTTGCAACAGAAGGCACAAGCAACACAAACCACACTTGACATATAGCCAAATTAGCGGTAAAATAAAAAACCGTCCGAAAGCCACATACTTTGAATGATTCCAAAGTAAAATTTGCATTTCGGGCGGCTTGTCCGCCACGAAATGCACACGCCGTTCTTGTGGCTGACAATAATTAATATTTACATTTATTTTAAAATTATACATTACCTTTGGAGTTGGTAAATTTATGAATAAAGAATTAGCAAAGCAGTATGACCCAAAAGACGTTGAAGACCGTATTTATAAAATGTGGCTTGACAGCAAATATTTTCATGCTAAATGTGAAGAAGGCAAGGACACCTATACTATAGTTATTCCGCCACCAAACATTACAGGTCAGTTGCATATGGGTCACGCGCTTGACAATACACTTCAGGATATTCTTATCCGTTTTAAGCGTATGCAGGGTTACGATACTCTCTGGCTTCCGGGTACTGACCACGCGTCTATCGCTACCGAAGCCAAGATTGTTGAGGCTATGAAAAAAGAGGGTATCACCAAAGATGATATCGGTCGTGATGGCTTCCTTACAAGAGCTTGGGAATGGAAGCGTCAATATGGCGGCAGAATTATCGAGCAGCTTAAAAAGCTGGGTTCTTCTTGTGACTGGGACCGTGAGCGTTTTACACTTGATGAGGGTTGCAACAAAGCCGTTCGCGAAGTGTTTGTAAATCTTTATGAAAAAGGTCTTATCTATCGCGGCGAGCGTATCATTAACTGGTGCCCACACTGTAAAACCTCTATTTCTGATGCTGAGGTTGAATACGAGGAGCAGGCAGGACACTTTTGGCATTTGCGCTATCCATTTGTTGATGGAAGTGGTTATCTTGAACTTGCTACCACACGTCCCGAAACCTTGCTTGGCGATACCGCTGTTGCGGTAAACCCCAACGACAAAAGATATAAGGATTTAATTGGTAAAGAACTTGATTTGCCCATCGTTCACCGCAAGATACCTGTTGTTGCTGATGATTATGTTGAGATGGATTTTGGTACAGGCGTTGTTAAAATCACACCTGCGCATGACCCAAATGACTTTGAGGTTGGTCTTCGTCACAATCTTCCGGTTATCTGTGTTATGACCGATGATGCAAAAATTACCGAAGATTATCCTAAATATGCGGGTATGGATCGCTACGAAGCGCGCAAGGCAATTGTTGCTGATTTAGAGGCTGAAGGCGCGCTTGTTAAGGTTGAGGATTATACCCACAATGTAGGCACTTGCTACCGTTGTGGAACAACCGTTGAGCCTGCCGTTTCAAAGCAATGGTTTGTAAAGATGAAACCGTTGGCTACACCCGCAATTGATGCGGTTAAAAACGGAGAGACAAAATTTGTGCCTCAGCGTTTTGAAAAGGTATACTTCCATTGGCTTGAAAATATACGTGACTGGTGTATATCCCGTCAACTTTGGTGGGGTCACCGTATACCTGCCTGGTACTGTGAAGAATGTGGTGAAATCACTGTTTCGCGAGAGGATGCACACAAGTGCGCTCACTGCGGTAGTGAAAAAATTGTTCAAGACCCTGATACACTCGATACTTGGTTTTCATCTGCTCTTTGGCCATTCTCTACTTTGGGTTGGCCTGATAACACCGAAGATTTAAAACACTATTACCCAACAAATACACTCGTTACAGGTTATGACATTATTCCTTTCTGGGTAATGCGTATGATGTTCTCGGGTATTGAACATACTGGCGAGGTACCATTTAACACTGTGCTTATTCACGGTCTTGTTCGTGATAGCCAGGGCAGAAAGATGTCAAAGTCTTTGGGTAACGGTGTTGACCCGCTTGAAGTTATTGACACTTACGGCGCTGACGCGCTTCGATTCTCGCTTGCTACGGGTAATAGCCCCGGTAATGATATGCGTTATATACCCGAACGTGTTGAGGCAAGCCGTAACTTTGCAAATAAAATCTGGAATGCGGCAAGATTTATTATGATGAATCTTGACAGCGACAAGGTATTGCCCGTTGTTGTCAATGCTTTGGCACTTGAAGATAAGTGGATTATTTCAAAATATAATACTTTAGTTCGTGATGTTACCGAAAACCTTGACAAGTTTGAATTAGGACTTGCAGTTCAAAAACTTTACGACTTTATTTGGGACGTATTCTGTGACTGGTATATCGAAATTTGCAAATCTCGCTTAAACGGCGAGGACGAGGCGGCTAAAAACACCGCTCGCAACGTGCTTGTATATGTGTTTACAAACACACTTGCACTCTTACATCCGTTTATGCCATTTATTACAGAAGAAATTTGGCAGAGTTTACCACACGGCGATGAAGAAGCGCTTATGGTAACCGAGTGGCCTAAGTTCCGCGATGAATTTAACTTTGCAGAACAGGAAGCCGAATTTGAAAAAATTATGCTTGTAATCAAGGCTATCAGAAATCGCAGAGCCGAAATGAACGTGCCACCTTCTAAAAAAGCTAAGGTTTGCATACAGACAAACTTTGCCGATACTTTTAGCACAGGCACTTCATACATCTGCCGACTGGCTTCTGCTTCGGAAGTAGAAATTGGTGACAACTTTGACGCCGAGGGCGCAGTTCGCGTGGTTACCGACGCGGCTACAGTTTATATGCCAATGAAAGAACTTGTTGACATTGACGGCGAAATTGCAAGACTTAACAAAGACTTGCAAAAAGCTATTGTTGATAAAGAGTTCTTTGAAAAGAAGCTTAATAACGCAGGCTTTGTAGCAAAGGCACCTGCAGCTGTTATCGAGCAGCAACGCGCAGGTCTTGCAAAAGCACTTGATAAAATAAAGATGATTGAAGACAGCATTGCTGACCTCAAGGCTCTTTAATTAAAAACTGCATTCAAAAAGAGAGCCAATTCACCTGGCTCTCTTTTCTATTACGGTAAATGTATTTTTCTTTATTAAATTAATAAGCTTTAAATATATTCACCGTATTAAAAAGGATTAATTTCTTAATCCTTGATAGTATTATGTGAATTTATTTTACAAATTTTCAAGTAAAATTTTGGTGTGTTATGAAATATAATGAAACTTTAAATTATATACACTCGCTGGGTGCTTTTTCGCACGAGGCAAGTCTTGAGCGAATAACCGCCGTGTGTGAAAAACTCGGTAATCCACAAAACAATTTTAAGGCAATTCATATTGCGGGCACTAACGGCAAGGGCTCGACCTGTGCGTTTGTATCAAGTGTTTTAATGACGGCGGGTTACAGAGTCGGAACATTTGTGTCACCATTTATAACCGACTTCTGCGAGCGCATACAAATTAACGGTAAATATATAAGCCGTGATGATTTGTGCCGACTCGCACAAACCGTTGTGGATACGGGTGTCGTCCTTACCGAATTTGAATTCATAACTGCAACGGGCTTTTTGTATTTCAGCGAAAACAAAATTGATATTGCCGTTATCGAAACGGGTTTGGGTGGCAGGTTTGACGCAACTAATGTTATATCTAAGCCGCTTGTGTCGGTTATTACCAAAATTGGTCTTGACCACACGGCTGTTCTGGGTGACACGCTTTCGCAAATAGCGGCTGAGAAATGCGGCATAATAAAGGGAAATACTGTTGTTACATCTCACAATCAGCCTAATGAGGCCAGGTCTGTTATAAAAAGTTGTTCGCCATATGTAAAAATTCCTGATACGACTAATTTAAAAAAAGTTAAATGTTCGGCTTTAGGTAACAGTTTTGTTTATAATGATGTATATTATGAAACCTCGCTTGGTGGTGATTATCAAATAGAAAACGCCCTTGTTGCAATACAGACGCTTAAGAACTGTGGACTTACCATAAATGAAAAGCATATAAAAGCAGGACTTCACAGCGCTTTTATACCTGCACGTCTTGAAGTGGTATCGCGTGACCCGCTTATAATAATTGACGGTGCGCATAATCCCGACGGTGCGGATGCCCTGTTGCAAACATTGAAAGAGTATAATGGCTGCACCGCGATAATAGGTGTAATGCACGACAAAAACTATAAAGCTGTTTTATCAAAAACACTACCGTTTTGTAAAAATGTAATTTGTGTAAAGCCTGAAGTTCCGCGCGCGTTACCATTAGAGGAATTAGCGAGCGAGGCAAAAAAATACAGTGAAAATATTTTTGTTGCTGAAAGTCTTGAAAAAGCAACAGATTTGGCAAAAGAAAAGGCAAACGGAAAACCGATATTCGTTTTTGGTTCGCTTTATCTGGCGTCACAAATACGGCCGCTTTTATAGAAATAAAAATCCAAAATTTGACAAAACAATACGACAAAATTTTTAAAGGCAAGACCTTATACTATATATAAGGCTTGTCCTTTTTTATTTTTAAATATAGAGGTGTTTTATTTGTCGGTAGAAATTAGTGTGAACGGCGAGGTAACAATTGCATATTTGGGTGGGGAAATAGATCATCATTCTGCGGCTACAATTCGTGCGCAGATTGATAACGCAGCGGAACTTAATATGCCGTCGCTGCTTGTTTTGGATTTTACACGCGTCAGTTTTATGGATAGCTCGGGCATAGGACTTGTTATGGGCAGATATCGCAATCTGTCACGACGTGGCGCTAAACTGCACATAACAGGAACTTCGCCACAAATATATAAAGTTATGCAACTTTCTGGAATAGAAAAGCTTTCAACTATCGATGAACCAAAAATATAGGAGATGAAAATATGGAAATTGTAAACAAATTTAGTATGAACTTATTATCGCGTTCGGCAAACGAGGGCTTTGCGCGCTCTACTGTTGCGGCTTTTGCTGCTCAGCTTGACCCAACACTTGAAGAAATCAATGATATCAAAACCGCTGTGAGCGAGGCAGTTACCAACTGTATCGTCCACGCGTACCGTGAGGGATTTGGTAAAATCTACATAACGGGCGAAATCACCGATACAAACATAATAAAAATTAAAATTCGCGACAACGGTTGTGGTATTGAAAATGTTGAAAAGGCTATGGAACCGCTTTTTACAACTGTGGGTGGTGAGCGCGCGGGCTTAGGCTTTGCCGTTATGCAAAGCTTTATGGATGATATACGTGTGCGGTCAAGGGTTGGTAAGGGCACTACCGTAATGCTTACCAAAAAGATAGCACCGCGTTATAGTGTCAATGGTTGATACACTTGCGCGTGACCGTTTTATTGAAAGCAATCTGCCTCTGGTGCACTCCCTTTGCAAGCGTTTTGTAGGCCGCGGAATCGAGTATGATGACCTTTATCAAGCAGGTTGCGTCGGTCTTATAAAGGCGGTGGATGGCTTTGATGAGGGAAGAGGTCTTTGCTTTTCTACCTATGCAGTACCTGTTGTTTTAGGTGAGATTCGGAGGATGTTCCGCGATGGCGGATCGGTTAAGGTATCGAGGAGTTTAAAGGAATTGTCACTTAAAGTTACACGTGTAAAAGCGACCCTCGAATTAAAACTGTCGCGTGAGCCCACTGTGAGCGAACTTGCTACAGAACTCCAAGTCACACCTGAAGAGATTGCCGAGGCGCAGTCGGTGGCAATGCCTACCGTGTCGCTGACATATGAAAGTGACGACGGTGTGTTTGAGACAGATATTGCCGTAGCGGGTCCCGAGGATTTGCTTACAAACAAACTTCTATTGCAGTGCGCTTTCAAACATCTTGATGATACCGAACAACAGATAATAAGATGCCGTTATTTTGAATATCTTACCCAGAACGAAACTGCGGCGCGTCTTGGTATGTCGCAGGTGCAGGTATCTCGCGCCGAAAAGAAAATATTACTTAAACTACGTGCGTGCATAGGTTCAGTTGCTTGACAAAATGTCCAAACGGTTTTATTATATATTTGTATAAAACGAAAGGGGACGCAAAATGAAACCCGTATTATATATTGTAATACCATGTTACAACGAACAAGAGGTACTTCCTGTTATGGCACCATTATTTTTGCAAAAAATTAACGATCTTTATATCGACGGAAAAATAAGCGAGCATAGTCGCATACTTTTTGTAAATGATGGTAGTCGTGATAACACCTGGAATATAATAACCGAGCTTTCAGAACTTGACGAGCACTATTGCGGTATATCTTTAAGCCGCAATCGCGGTCATCAGAACGCTTTGCTCGCGGGTCTTATGGAAGTAGCACCAAAATGTGACGCGGCAATCTCGGTTGATTGTGACGGTCAGGATGATGTTGACGCTATTGATAAGATGATAGACGAATATTTATCGGGTTGTGACATTGTATACGGTGTGCGTTCTGATCGCAAGACCGATACCAAATTTAAACGCGGCACGGCGCAATTCTTTTACAAGATGATGCGTGGCATGGGCGTCGACATTGTCTATAACCACGCCGACTACCGTCTAATGTCCAAAAGAGCGCTCAAAGAGCTTTCTAATTTTAAAGAGGTTAACCTGTTTTTGCGCGGACTTGTGCCAATGATTGGGTTTAAATATTCGTGTGTTGAGTATTCTCGAAAAGAGCGTATGGCAGGCAAAAGTAAATACCCGCTCAAAAAGATGCTTTCGTTTGCAATTGACGGAATAACAAGCCTGTCAGTAAAGCCAATCCGTCTTATCACTGCGCTTGGCTTTATTGTGGCAGTGCTAAGTGTTATAGGCATCATATGGTCAGTGGTCAGCGTATTTTTAAATATGACCGTTGCAGGCTGGGCATCAACCGTCAGCATTATCTGTTTCCTTGGCGGTGTTCAGCTGCTTAGTCTTGGTGTTATCGGTGAATATATTGGCAAGATTTATCTTGAAGTAAAAGGGCGACCGAGATATATAGTTGATAAAAAGACTAATGAAATAAAATAATTAAACTAAGGAACGGCGTATATGCCGTTCTTTTTTATGCTTTCACCTTTTTACTTGTCCTACAATAAACTATAAGGAGGGACGAAAATATAAAAAGGAGAAAAGGCTATGAATTATATGGATACAAACCGCCGCGGTATGTATGAAACGCAGGCGAACAAAGATATTCTTGCTATGGCGTTTGTAAATGCGCAGACGCTAAATTCTGTATACGATTGTGATACGGGCTTTTCGAATGGCACAATCTATCCTTGCCTCGACAAGCCACTTGTGGTACGGAGGATGAGCCGATGAACGAGAGATCAATGTTAAAACAGCGCATCCACGCGCTCGATTTTGCTATACACGAAATGGTGCTTTTCCTTGATACGCACCCGCGCGACCAGAAAGCGATCGGGATGCTACGCGAATACCGTCGCCGTCGCCGTGAGACAATAGCAAACTACGAGGCAAAATGCGGCCCTTATGTAAAAACGGTCGATGACGTAAATCCCAAAGACTATTGGAGCTGGGTAGACAGTCCGTGGCCTTGGGAAAGGGAGGTCTGATTTATGTGGCAATATGAGAAAAAACTGCAATACCCCGTTAACATTAAAAACCCCAACCCCAAGTACGCAAAGATAATCATAAGTCAGTACGGTGGTCCCGATGGCGAGTTGGGCGCGTCCATGCGTTACCTCACCCAACGTTATGGAACTCCGTATAACGAGGTGAAGGGTCTTCTTACTGACATTGGTACTGAAGAGCTCGCCCATATGGAAATGATCTGCGCTATGGTTTATCAGCTGACCCGCAACCTAACCCCTGAACAGATTAAGGCGGCGGGCTTTGACACCTATTTTGTAGACCATACCGCGAGCGTTTATCCCATTGCGGCATCAGGTCTGCCTTGGCGCGCTGAATATATTCAATCAAAAGGCGACATCATTGCCGATTTGCACGAGGATATGGGTGCAGAACAAAAGGCACGCGTCACCTATGATAATCTTATCCGTCTGATAGACGACCCCGATATTCTTGACCCGCTCAAGTTCCTGCGTCAACGAGAGATAGTGCATTATCAAAGATTTGGCGAAGCACTCGGTATTACAACCGACAGACTAAACAGCAAAAACTTCTACGCATGCAATCCTAATTTTGATAAAAATTGCGGAACGTGACCGACAGGCTTGACAGCAAAAATTTCTACGCAATGAATCCTGCGTATGATAAGAAATAAAAAAATGATGGATAAGCACATTTGGGTGCTTATCCATTATTTTTATCATTAGATTATATGGTTTTATACGACATTTTAAGAGTGAACTCTACCGAGTGATGCGTTTTTATGACAGAATACACGTTTGCTTTTTTCGCGTATTGGGTCATTGAAAAGCGCGGTACACGGCTTGATTGCTATCGTATATGCTCCACCCAGGTCGCCCGCAAGGTCAAGTCGACGATATTTTGCCCTCGGTTTGCAACAGATGTTCAAAGCCCGAATCCGACTTAAACAACGCGAGCTTACCGCCGTCTTTTGGCAAAAAGGTTGCCGTAAACTTGTCACAACTGAGTTCTACTGCCGGTATTCTTTATAAAATGTTTCTTTTATCATATTTCCACCGTCTCACCGACACGCATAAGATTGTATTTAAGGGTGGGGTAATTTTGGTCCATCTCGTCAATAAATATCTGTGGGTTTCCAAAATGCCCTGCAAAGCACCAGAAGTGACAGGGAATAGTAAGTTTTGCCTTTATAATACCCGCCGCCTTTGCACCCTCGTGTTCGTTCAAGTTACCAAAAGCACCGTTTATTGGCATAATAAATAGGTCAACACCGCAAACTGAGGGGTTGGTAAAATGGTCCTCTCTATAACAGGTATCACCCGCAACGTATATGCGTTTACCGTCCGCTTCAATTAAAAGTCCTATTGCGTCGGGCGCCTCGTCACCGTGGTCACAAGGCAGGGCGGTTATTTTAATATTTTCGTTTTCATAAATCTCAAAAGGCTTTATGTATGTGATGCGATTGGCATCGAGCTTAAATTCTTTTTGATACTTTTGACAGTCGGTAGCGCACAAAAGCTTTGTTTTTGGGTCTTGCATAATAACCGGTACGCTGTCTAGGTCAAAATGGTCCTCATGCTCGTGAGTTGCGATCAGCAAATCGAGATCGAGTTCGCTCGGATTGTAAACAAACGGCATAAGGCGTTTAAGTCCATAAAGACGGTTGCAACAATCGGATAAATAAAGGTCAATACCCACGCGGTAGCCGTTGGTTGTTTCGATAATAAATCCTGCCTGCCCTGTAAAAGTAAGACTTAGTGCTTTTTTCATACTATATCACCTTTATTGAGTACACACAACTGCAAACATAACAAGGTCCTCGTCTCCATTGTTGATGATGGCGTGTGACTGCCCTTTTTTGCAGTAATGACAATCACCGACAGTTAGATACTCTTCATTTCCTTCGTGAATAGCCTTACAGCTACCCGACAAAATAAAAATTATTTCTGATGACGTGTCGTGAAGATGATAGCCCGTCGATACACCCGGAGCATACACGCTTTTTACGATGCGGTTTAGCTCGTCTGCGTGAATCTTTGCAACAATGTCACCGTTACCGCTTTGAAAGTTTTGCAAAATTTTTGTATCTAAATTTTCAAATTTAATCATTTTAATCTTCCCACGGATGAAGCACTACTTTAATAACTGACTGTTTGCCGTTTTCAACGGTGTCCACCGCTTCTTTAAACTGTGAAAGCGGAAAAGTCTGACTTACCATTTCCTTTAGCAATATTTTACCATCTGACACAAGTTCAATGAGTGTGTCCCATGCTTTTTCATTGCCGGTATAACCCACGACAGTAATTTGTCTTAAAATACAGTCAGTAACAGGAAGTTCTACCTTGGCATCGTTTGACGGAATTCCGTAAAGCATAACTTTACCACCGTTTTTTACATTTTTAAAACAACTGTCAATAGTTGCAGGTGCACCTGCCGCATCAATCGCAAGATCAACGCCTTTGCCGTCTGTCAATTTCATTACAGTGTCGTAAAGGTCCTCATAGCGAAGGTCAATTGTAGTGCCGCCAAATTTTCTTACAAGTTGCGCCTTTTCGTCGTTACGCACGGCGCAGAGTACCGTTTTTGCACCGAGCGCCAATGCCGACTGAATAAATGAAAGTCCTGCAACGCCTGCACCTATAACAAGCACAGTATCACCGTATTTTACACCCGAGTTAACTACTGCACCAAATGGACAAGCAACCGCCTCCAAAATAGCGCCTTCGTCATACGAGATATTATCTTTTAAAAAGCGTACACAACCCTCGGGTACAATAACGTACTGCGCATCACCACCTGCATAGGGCGGATACCCGATTTCGCCTGCATTGCAAAGGTGCTTTTGACCGCTTTTACAAAACTCACACTCACCGCAACCGACGTAGGTTTCAACGACAACACGTTTTCCGATGTTGTCCTTGTTACAACCCTCTCCCACCTCGACAATGTCACCGCAAATTTCGTGACCAAGGACGTGAGGCGGATCGCAGACGGGGAATTTACCTGAGATGATATGTACCTCGGTTGCACAAAGTCCGACTGCCTGAACTTTAATTTTAACCCAACCGGGTTTTACCTGTGGTTCGGGGATGTCACAATAATCAAGGTCGTAAAGACCCCTCCAAACTACTGCTTTCATTTATAATACCTCCTTAAGCATCGCCTTGATTTTTTCAAAGACCGCTTCTTCGGCAGGCGTTTTGCCCTCGCAGGTTTCAAGTCCCTTTGCCTTTGCCAGTAATTTATAACCTATTGGAAATGTTAGCGAGTCACACTGGCGGATAATGGGTAAAATGCTCTGATTGATTTTCAAGGCGGTATCAATATCGCGATTATCGAACGCGTTGTAAATTGCGCGGATTTGTGCAGGCATTGTTGCTGCAAGTGCTGTCATCGAGCCAAAGCAGCCTGCGCAGAGTGCGGGGAAAAGACAATCGTCGGTACCTGTGTACACCGCAAAATCGGGACGTCTTTGTGAAACAATCTCGCAAAGGTGTGCAATACGCTTCATAACTGCAGACGAGTCTTTCATACCTACAAAATTATGAATATCAAGAAGCTTTTCAAAAGTAGAAATCTCAATACCCGTTGTAAAAAACGGCACGTGATATCCGATAACGGCAAAGTCACCCGCACCATCACAAACGGTTTTGAAAAAGTCATAGACCGCGTCTTGTGACAACGGATAGTAGTAAGGCGGACAAACAAGACAAGCATCATAACCCATCTTTTTGACGGCGGAAATTGTTTTTAAAACTCTTGTTGCAGAGGTGTCACAAGCGCATGCAATAAGTTTTTTTCTGCCACGGTTTATCTCGGCGCCGGCAGAGAAAACCGCAAGTCTTTGGTCAAGGTCCATTTTTACATAGTCACCCGTAGAGGCTACCGGTAAAATTGCGTCAGCCTCTGAGTTACAAATTTCTTCTGTTTGTTTTTTTATCTCATCAATAATAGCGTTTTCGTTATTGTCAAAGGGTGTGACAGTAACCGCTACCATACGAAAATCTTTTGTCAGTTTCATTAATCTACTACAAACCTTTCTACTGCATCCTGATTGAGTGTAATACCGATACCGGGTGTTTGAGGAATATGAACAAAGCCTTCGGGATCAATACTGAACAGAGGTGATGTGAGAGTTTTACGAAGGATTGTATCCTGCTCACAGAATTCCTGATACCATACATTAGGAAGAGTTGCGATATACTGAAGAGTTGCCGACATAAGAATGTTGGTCTTAAATGCATGAGGAATGATGATTGTGTTATATTCTTCTGCAAGGTCAATGAGTTTACGTGCAACGGTAAGACCGCCGCAACGACTAAGGTCGGGCTGAACAATGTCTACACAGCCACGGCTGAGAAGTTCGCGGAACTCGTGGATTGTACCGATTTCTTCACCACCTGAGATATGGCAGGTGGTTGCCTTATTGATACGTGAATAACCGTCAAGGTTGTCAGGATGGAATGGCTCTTCAATCCAGAACACGTTTACCTCTTCAAATGCCTTTGCGGTATTTATAGCACCCTTTACGTCAGTCCAACGCATAGCAATATCAATCATAAGGTGAGCATCGTCACCGATTGCCTTACGAGCCGCTTTAACAAGTCTTATATCTTTTTCAAAGCTCTGACCGAGACCGCCCCAGCCGAACTTGAAGCCCTTGTAGCCTTTACCCTGATGGTTCTCAACAAGGCGGAATACCTCATCCTCTGTTTCGGGCATTAAAACACTGCAGTATGCCTGAATTTTGTCGCGGTAGCTACCACCGAGTGCCTTTGCAGTAGGAACGTTGTAGTATTTACCGATAATATCCCAAAGCGCGATGTCAATACCGCTCATTGCGTGGATGACGGCACTGCGACGGCCATAGTAGATACTCTTATCGTACATTTTACGCCATAATCTCTCGACATCGAGCGGGTCCTCTCCGATAAGAATTTCTTTAAGACCCATACAAGCCATATGTGATGCAGGTGTATCTATAATTGTTTTTACAACATAGGGTGCCGAGTCAACCTCACCTACACCGCAGATACCTGCGTCGGTTTCAACGACAATAACAACAGTATCCTGACTGCCGTCACCAATCATTTCGATTTTATTCTGTCTTAAAATCATTGTGCGTACGTCTGTAATTTTCATTTCGTTTCTCCTATACTAATTTTTTATTTAATGCGTTTTTACAAAGCATTTTTTCTTTCAGGCGGTCAGGGATTTTGCTGAGCAGAACCTTTGTCGGTTTGCCGTAACGCATAGCGTTGTACCACGCCGACTTTAATATTCCGTTTTGTTCGCAAACAGCCTTTACTTCTTCAAAGGTTGAGGAAAGCTACCCCTCGCGATAAAACGCGCAAAAGACACAGTTGACATTTTTAAATTTTATACTTTCATTCCTTATTATATAATAGAAAAGCTAATTTGTAAAGACTTTTTATAAATTAGCTTTTCCTTGCAACAGTTGATAGTTTTTGGTATAATGATAAAAACAACCGAGGTGATAACAATGCCAACAGCAAAAAATCTGACATATTTACGCGCCCGTAATCAAGGTGCTGTTTTACAGACTTTATTACAAGAAAAAAGCATTACAAAGCAAGAACTATCACATCGGTTAAACCTTACACCTATGAGTATTTCATACATTGCAGGTGACTTGCTTGAAAAAGGTATTTTATTTGAAAATCGGTCAGCCCCTATAAAAAAAGACACCCCCGGTCGCAGAGGTGTTGCGCTGTCAATTGCTAAAGAACGCTTGCTTGCGGTGGGTGTGTCGGTTTCAAGATGTCATCTTCGGGTGTCACTTGTGGATCTTTGCGGTAATACGTTGAAATGCTTTTCGCATCAGCACGACGGAGAGGTCACAAAAGATAGTCTGACGAGTCAGATAATAAACGATATCAAAGAACTTTTACCGCTTGCACCAAAAGAATATATCCTCGGTATCGGTGTCAGTTGCATAGGGCTTGTGGACATACAGAAAAAAACA
>JAZSBS010000144.1:0-22688 GCA_045602525.1 Acutalibacteraceae bacterium | reverse complement strand
CCCCCTTTTTGCTTTAATAGTTTTTACTTAGTGGCAACCACCGCAGGTGGAGCAGCTGCCTGTACAGTTTGTGTGAACCTCAACGGTTTCGGGGTCTGCGCCCTCAACACACTGCATAATAATGCTGTTAATGTCGTTAAGCATAGCGTCAACCTCTGCTTTTGCGGTATTATATTCGAGCATTGTTTTGCTTGACATAACAGCGGTGTAAATCTCGCGGAGCTTTTCATTAAGCTCACGGATTTTGTCTTCGTCCTGTGTTTCAGTATTCATCTCACGGTCAAGATTCATACGAACTGTATTAAACTCGCCAATCTGATTTTGTAAGGTTTCATCATTGTCGTTTGCAAGCTTAGCCTTTATAAAGCGGATAAAACGCTCATCCTTTTGAATTTCTACTCCTAAATTTCTTGTTGCTTCAATAATTCCCATGGTTAAATTCCTTTCAAATATTAATCAATTTATAACAGTACCGAAAAGCGTATTGTTTTTGTATTCGTCAATACACACGGTCACAAAATTACCAATCATATCGGGCGTACCCTCAAATGTTACCGATGAATAGTATTCACCCTTACCTGTAAATAATCCGTCAGCAGTTTCTTCTTCACAAAGCACACGCATAACCTTACCCACAAGCGAAGCATTTAATTCTTTTGATATTTCATCCTGACACGCGAGCAATTCGTTAAACCACATACCCTTTTCCTCTCGTGAAATCGGGTCGGGCATTGCCGCCGCAGGTGTACCCTCACGCGGAGAATAGATAAAGGTAAAAAGAGAGGTAAACCTAATTTCTTTTACAAGACTTATGGTTTCACAAAAATCCTCGTATGTCTCACCGGGAAATCCTACTATGATATCGCTGGTAAATTCCACATCGGGTATGCGTTCGCGCGCCGCACTAATCAGTTTTAAATATCCCTCTCGGTCATAACGGCGGTTCATTTGTTTTAGTATTCTGCTACTACCGCTTTGGAACGGTAGGTGTATATGCCGCTCAACCTTTTCACAGTCGCGGATAGCGTCAAGTAATTCCTCGGTGCAGTCCTTTGGATGTGAAGTCATAAAACGTATTCTGAAATCCCCAGGTATGTCGTTAATCATACGCAAAAGACGCGCGAAATTAACGCCGTGATCTTCACCTTTTCCGTAAGAATTAACATTTTGGCCAAGAAGCATTATTTCCTTAAACCCGTCATTAACCATTTGGGTAGCTTCGGCGATAATCTCTTTCGGCTCGCGTGAACGCTCACGTCCTCGAACGTAAGGCACTATGCAATAGGTGCAAAAATTATTGCAGCCATACATTATGGGAAGCCACCCTTTAAGACTACCGTCACGGCTTATGGGTATATCCTCTACAATATCTTTGTTATCAAGCGACAACTCATAAACCCTTTTGCCAGTCATTCGCCGATAGATAAATTCGGGAAGACGATGGTATTGCTGTGTACCGAATACAATATCAACATAGGGATAACTTTTATAAAACTTGTCCGCTACTGTTTGCTGCTGTGCCATACATCCACAAACAGACACCATAAGATTTGGATTGCTTTTTTTGTATTTTTTTGTAGCACCCACATTTCCATAAACACGGTCCTCCGCATGACCGCGCACAGCGCAGGTGTTAAAGAGTATAAAATCTGCCTGCTCTATATTTTCAGTAAGGCTATAACCGCAAAGCAGTAACATTCCCTTTATTCTTTCAGAGTCGCTTACATTTTGCTGACAACCAAATGTTACGATATGCGCCCTGGGTGTTAATACACCACGTTCCGATAAAAGTGCCTGCACCCTTTTGGCGTATGCACACTGTTCGGGTAAATAACCGTTTATTTTTTCGCTTAAAATCACTTGTAAAACCTCTGTACTATTGATGATTGCTACAATCTATATAATTATACTACAAATAACAATTTAAAGCAAGAATTATATAACGCAAACTTAAACTACTTTTTAAAACAAAAGTCTTACCACTGGATTACTATTCCACTACCTAAGCAAGAATACGATTTAAGCCAGACACTCGACCCACTCTCGTAAAGTTCGCGATTCACTCGGTTTAAAAAGGCTTTATAATTAATTAAATCCCCTGTATAAACCACTTCTATACTCGTACTGCCCGCATCATTTGCCCTTTTGATTATTTTAGCCGCCTCGGCAATATCGTTGGTAAAAATTAAACCATTTTTCACAAAATAATTATACTTATTTTTGTTACAGGAATATAAACAAAGATTAAAATCATCGTTACCAACGTACGATTTACCCGTCGCTACCGCATCAAAAATTATATGATCAGCGAAAATTTGTTCATCATTTAAATTTACATAATTATGTCTTAAAAAGCCATACTCTTCATCGTCATCCCATGTAACATCAAGATGATACCAGCCGTCACCGGGATTTATTATATTCCACATATGCGCAATATCGTTAGATTTGCCGTATATCACCGTGCAAGGAATTCCTACGTTGTCGCAAAGAAGCTGCATAGCACGCGAATACCCCTCACACACCGCAACACCGTTTATTAAAGCGCCGTACGCGGTATACACATTATCGGTTCCATCGAAATTGTAAGTAACATTCTGACACAGCCAATCGTGAAAAAACAACTCTTTTTCATAACGGCTATCAAGGGCTTCGGCTTTCGCCACAAGGTTGTTTACAGTGGTATAAATTTGCTGCTGTGCCTGTTTCTTTTCCTGCGGTGTCATTGTATAATCAACACCCTCTTTACTATCGGAAAAAGCCATCGCACTTCCGTCGGCGGACATCATATAAACCTCGGGCAGCCAGAATATCTGCGGATTGTCGCTTGAAAGTGCGCGATACGCTATGGCAATATCACTAAATCGATCCTCCCCGCTTTGTACAGCGCCAACCGAAAAGTATCCAATAGTCATTTGTTCCGCCGCGGTTTTCATAAATCGGTATATTCGCTGTTGAGAGCCTGTAAGATATGTATAATACAGCGGTTTTTCACCTGTGGTATTAACATCCGCCTCTGTAATTTCTTGTACTTCATCAGCTACCGCGTCACTGATAACTCCCGTTTTACTGCTTGCTTCAGTGCTGCCGGTATTATCGGAGGATGAAGAAGTGACTGTTGTTTCACTGACGGTCGCCCGCTCATCATCCCCTTGGTTAATTTGTGATTCGATGCGGCTTACGGCTTCATCATCAAGCTCATTGCCGTCCTCATCAACATATATCGCGTTGCTGCTATATTCAATATATGTACGAGACGACATTTCGCCGTCTGTAAATCTACAGCCACACAGTAAAAGCATTAAAATAGCTGTCAGAAAGGAAACAAGTTTTTTCATATTACAGAAATTCCTTTTTAATAGTTTTCAGTTTACAAAGCTTATTCTATTGCACATATCCCCGATATAATCAAGCCAATATATGCAATCTATAATTGAAAGATTACTATTACTGTTTTCTATTATATATACAAAATCGTCTTTTGAAAAGTTATTTTTAGAAATCCCGTTAAATATTTGTAAAATTATCTGTTTTTTCAAATCCTTTGCACTGCCATCGGCTATTAAATCTACCACCTGAACACCTGTATAGCGCAGTGTTTCACCGCCATACTCTATACTTATACCGCCTATTCTGTCTATTATGCCGCCAATCAGTTCATAGCTTACCTGCACCGTGTAGTCCGCTGTATATCCAAAATATTCGGTCTGCACCTGAAAATCTGGTAAATCAAGTAATTTAATGCTACTTTCCTCAAAATCAAGGTATGCAAGCAACGCACTACCCTCGGGAAACACAAAGGCTATCCCGCAGTTTTCGGGAAGTCTTTCATATGGTACAGTATAATCCTTCTGCTCCGCCCTTTTGGCAGTTTCGTTAAAGCTGTGCTGTAAATACGCATATGCTGCGCCAAAAAATATTGCACCACTTAAAAAAATAATCAAAGCCTTTTTTAGTATACTTTTCAAAAAAATCACCCGTATTAGTATGGACAATTTTTTGTGTACAAAACAAAAAAGAGACCCGAAGGTCTCTTTTTTATGAAAATTATTCGTTGTATGCGGGTGTGCTAATTGCGATATCATCGGGCAACTGATAAAGTCTTATATTATCATACCAAGAAGATATTGGCAGAGTTTTGTTATCGGTAATGATTGGTGCGCTAGCCGTAGAGCCTGCTGAATAAAGATACTGATTCAAAAGAAGTCGGTAGAAAAGTTCATAACCCCAACCATTGTTATTGTTGCAGTCAAGACCATCCCAAGAAGTATCCCACTCGCGTTCAAGCCAGCATTCACCGTCAAGATATATCTTATAGCCTTCTGAATTGTGGAGATAACCGTAGGTGTGGTAGGTATCGTTAAGCTTTTCAAGCGCTTCGCCCTCAAAGATATACTGCTGTTTTTTTTCTTCTGTGGTGTCATAGTGGTCGCGCCAGCTTGTAATAGTACCCCATGGCGCATATCTGCCTTCGCGCACTATAAGCTTATTGGTAGTACCGATGCCGGCATCACTGTAAATCTCTTCACCGTTATAGAATATTTTGTTTACAATGTTACCGTCGGAATCTGCTACTTGGTGAGTAATACCGTTAGTATATCTTACGCCATCTACTGTAATATCATAATCCTTGTAATACTTATGGAAGCTTACGTCCCACCGGTTACCGTTAGCAAAGGTTTCAAAAATGTCAACCTCAACGGTCCAGGCAGCTGTATACTGTTCGCGCGGAATAGCGGTGCCCTCCTCAGGGTTACTCATAAGCCAGATTGGAGGAAGAATACCACGGGTATAAGCAAGCTTAGCGTCAAACTCTATATAACCGTTCTTGAATGACATAGTATCATTGGTAACGTATCCGCCGTTAAACGCGTAAACGTCTTGATCGTTATCTTCAGAAAGATAGCGGTCAGCTGTAAGACGAAGTCTGCCGTTTTCAACATAACAAAATTCTTCTGAATTAACAGCTGCCAAGTCGCTGTTCATACTCGCCATACTGTCATTCATACACCACTTGCTATCGTCACAAAGCTCTTCACCGTCAAATTCGTCGCCCCATACGTAAACGTATTTCTGGCCGTCAATTGTCTTGGTAGAAACAAAGTCATCCGATTCGCCCGAAAGTGTTACAACCTTGCCCGCCTCGCGCTTAACCGTTCTGAACCAGTCAACAGCCTTTTCAGCCATTACAATGTGACCGCCTTCAAACACAAGCTTGTCGCCCTTAAGATTAACTGCAAACTTGGTCTCGGGAAGATCTGACTTATAGTAGGCGGTGTCGCCTACTATAATCATCTTTGTTACACCCTGAAGCGCAGGGTCGGTATCCTTGTAAACCGGCAGTTCAACATTGTCTTTATCTTTAAAGAATGTTGCCAATTTATTTGCAAGAACGCGCGCATTAGTTGGCGCGCCGTTTTTATCGGGAGCGGATGAGTAAACTATCACATAACCCTCAGGTCCATCCCAATCAACGCTCTGTGAGGTAAACTCAGGATAAAACGTTTCCTTATGTAATTCGTCAAAGGGTATTGTCTCCGGCTCTTCTTCCGCTTTAAGCAACTCACGTTTGCGTGTGGTTGTCTGTTCAACTTTATTGTTTGAATCGGAAATGTCAGAGTTTGTAGAATTATTATTTGTATTGTCGTCTTTGTCATCTTTTACAATGAGTTTGTCACGCACTACCACTTTTTTCTTGTTGCTTTTCTTTTTCTCTTTACAGCCCACTACCGAAAACAGCATTAAAAGTGCAAGCAAAAAGCAGATTGTTCTTTTAATAGAAATATTTAATTTCATAAAACCCTTCCTTTCCTTAAATTTTGCTGATGGTTTCAACAAGATTTTTCTTTGAAACAACAGCCACTACTGCGCAAGCAAATATTGCAGCGATAAGCGCAGTCACTGTTGTTGTATCGGCAGTGTTTGGGGAAGTTGTGCTTGTATCTTCTGTGCCGATATAGTTGTTATTATTAATTATTGTACCTGTAGGTGCAATAATTACATCGTCAATAAACAGACTTGAATTACCTGTCGCTCTTATAGAAACCCAGTTTGTTTTTGCGGTAAAGCTGTAGGAATATTGCTTCCACTCACCAACCTGCAAGCCGGTAAGAGTTACCATAGGCTCTACAGATACTTCGGTATTCAGATAGTCAGGATAATTGTTCTGTACAAGCGACAGTGTTGCGTTCGTATCAGCCTTGTCGGTTGCTACCCAGAACAGAATTGTATAATCCTGATCAATAGTCAACCATTCCTCATAGTTAATCAATAAATCTGCGCTGTCTGCGGAATTGTCAAGCAGCTGCATAGACTTTGTGCCCGTGTGAACGTAATCAAAGTTATAACCGCCGCGAGAACCTGGCTTGTTATAATTCCATCTGTCTAAATCACAGTCATAATAAGAATATGTATAGCCCTCAAAATCCTGAATTATACCGGTCTTTTTCCATTCAGCATACAGATTAAGGTCACGGCTGAGGAAATATTCATAAGGATATTCAAGCGAGAAGTCAGGATATGCATGCCAACCCTTAAACTCATAACCCAAACGCGTTGGTGTGGGCAGCGTTCCAATCGAATTGTATGGCTTACCAACAAGCGGCTCGATTACTATAGACGCGTCACCTGTTATAAAGTTTATTTGAACGTTAGGAATATTAAAGCCCTTATCCGAGAACATTGAAGCGCTTCTGCCGTCCTTGTCAAACACACGAAGTACGGGTGTACCGTCTTTTTCCACACGCCATGTATTTTCCCAATCAAGATTTGGCATTGCGGTCTTTGCCTCTTCGCCAACACGCCACTGAGGACGTGTTACACGTGTAGTGCCAAATATTGGCATACTGCCGTAATAATAAGAGTCTTCAATTGCATAGCAAATATTTGCCGCTTCATTGATCCACTGATGTGTACCGCACGAGAACTTATTATCGGTCTGAGGGAATGAAACTGAATTATAAATACGTGAGCCCATTGACCACTGGTTACCAATAAGACCGCCGGCGGTACCAGTTCCACTACCTACCAAGGATGCCGTTACAATACAGTCGCGGATTACGATAACCGCGCCGCCGGGACAGCCGATACCGCCAACGGCATTTGCCTCGATGTAGCAGGTATGGTCAACAAAGCAGTTTGTAAATGAAGGAAGCTTGGTAGGTGTGTCTTTACCGGGAACCAAAAATTCATCATTTACAGTATCGCTAGGACGGGTCTTCTGACCATAAAAATCGTAGAAAGAGCTACCCATACCAAATAAGCCGCCTGCGTATACGCTTTCGTCACCGATAGCCGCCTTGATATAAGCCTGTGAAACACCTACGTTTTTAATTGTAGCCGAACCGCCAACACGTGGGAACAAGCCAAGATATGAGTTCTGCGGTGTTGCTTTGTAGTTATAGTACATACCAAATACTACGTAACCATCACCGTCAAATGTGCCATCAAACGAATGCCAGCCAATAACATTGCTATGAATCCAAGTATTACAACCAACCCTTGCTTTCCAAAGCTCGTCTGAAGTATCGTTAAGATAGATATCGCAAATCAACTTGTAGTGAAGTGCGCCATTGCTTTGATTGGAAATGATAGCGTGCGCAAGCTGTTCACCTGTTGCAATCAGGTAGGGGTCAGTTTCTGTACCGCTACCGCCTGCAAAGCCAGAGGCAATTTCGCCTGTCCAAACTTCACCCTGAACACCGTTAAACGATTTCACCTTATATACAGGCATTGGATATTCCTGTGTGGTTGCCCAGATGTCAATAAAGTCAAGCTCGGTCATATATGTCTTGGCGCTGTCGCCAACCATATTAGCGCTTTCAAGCACCGTTACACCCTCAACAGCGCAGTCAGCATCGGTATAAATATCGCTTGCCTCTACATTTTCTGCGCTCGCAAACGGTACAACGCCTACGCTTACACTCTGCTTGATATCAAGCTTACCTATCACTTCACCGGCAAGACCGCCTACCTTACCCGTAGCAGAAATTGCGCCTGTGAAAATGCTGTTATCAATTCTTATCTTTGTAAAACCAACGCGGCCGATAATACCGCCTGCGTTAGCCTTGCCTGTAAGTATAACATCCTTGCCAACATACGCTGCGCGCAAGCTTGAAATGTTTGTTGCGTTGTCCTCAAGCTGACCTACAACTGCGCCAAGGATAGCGCCCTCGTCACCCGAAAGGAAAGATGCATCAACCTTAACGTTTCTTGCCTCGCCGCCCGAGCCCAAAACAGGTATAAGACCTGCCGATTCGCCCGACTTAACGTCAGCGTTATAAATACCGTAAACGGTATGGGTGTTGCCGTCAAAAATACCTGTGAAGGCATCTACGTCTTCTGATGTTAACCACGAAATAGCATTTTCTTTCCAGTCGGGATTGCTTATATCGTTTATGTTAATATCAGCAGTTAGAATGTAGTACGAACCCTGCTCACAATAAAGAAGCATTTGCGCAAGTCTTTCGGGTGTATTTATCTGATAAGGATTGTTAGCCGAGCCGTCACCGCCCGCATAGATATCCGATACGGCGCCGGTCCATGCCTCGCCTACAGTACCTGTTTCAGAAATGTGCTTACGAGGCATCGGTATGCTGCTGGTTGCCTTCCACACATTTGTCCAGTCAAATTCAGCCGCAGTATCCTTTACGGCAGGACCCTTTAATGTTGCTGTTTCCACAATGCTGATACCGTCGGAATTAGCAGTTGCCGCAGCAGACGGTGATTCAATGTCGGTATAAACATTCTTAAAATTACTTGAATATGATTGCATATTATCAGCAGCAGGATAAATACCAAGAGCAATACTGTTCTTAATAGCGTGCGCGCCACTTAAAGAAGCCGCTACAAATGCCGCGTGATTTGTCGAACCCTTTTCAGAAATTATTTCGCCGCCTGATACGATACAGTCGTCAACAAACACGTTACTGCTAAGATGTGAACACGCAACCAGGCCTGCAGCGTTGGTGTTACTGTGAATATAACAATCAACTACTGCTACATTGCGCAAATTAACGGTAGCGCCTGTGGAAAGGTCTGCCACAACGGCAGCCGACCCCTCGGTTTTTGTTGCGGTATCTGCCAATTCATCGGTTGAATTAAAGGTCGAATTTTTAACGGTAAAGTTTTTAAGTGTTGCATTTCCTGCCTGTGGGATAATACCGCTACGCAGCTTACCGTTTGACTTAATACCGTGAATTGTAACGCCGTTACCGTCGAAATAACCGCTAAAATTATTGGCTTCGCCGGGGGCGTAGTTATGCATTTTATTGGACTTAAACATATTTATTGTTTCGCTATAGTTAAGTCCCTTAACATCATTAAAGTAAAGGTCGGTTACACCGTCAGCAACCTTGTAATAACCTGTTGCATTGAGTGTGCTTACCATAAGATAGAACTGCTCGCAGTTTTCTATAAGGTATGGGTCTTCCAATGTACCTGTACCTGCGGCGTAGTTCTTAGCAGCCTTGCCGTTCCAGTAGTCCTCGCTTGCCGCGGGACCGCCGTTTTCGTAATACTGATCACCGGTAGGTGTTATATATTCGTTCTGTGGCATCGGGTAGTCGTTTTCAACCGTTTTCCAGTTATGTTCCCAGTCAAGATCAAGCTTTTCAGCCGCCTTTTCACCCTTTAAGTAACCCGATTTTACAACATTAATTTCTGTATCGGTGTACTCAATAGGACCGTAGCTGATGTGGTTAACCGAGTATGTATGCTCAACGTTTGAATAAACGTTTTTAAACAGATATGATGTCTGTATTGAAGGAATTTTTTGACCGCCCCACATTGTATCGCGTCCGCTTGCGCCATAAGCCTGAACGTCAACTACTATACAGCTGTCTATTATACCCTTATCAAAATCACCGTATATATGGTTCATAATACCTGCTGCAAGACCCGCAGCTCTTTCCACTGTGCTTGTAGCATTAAGTTTAACGTCAGCTACCAAGCAGTTTTTGATAGAAGGATAATGACCGTTTACAGCGCCTATAATACCTGCTGCAAAGTAAGATGCTTCAACATAAGCATCTCTTACCGAGCAGTTGCTTATTGAAGGCGATGCTTCACACCAGCTTATAATAACACCTGCCGAACCGTATCTTTCGTCATACCATGTACGGTTACCGCTGGTAACACCGTTACCTGCATCCTGACCCTCTTGGTCGTTTGAATCAACATTTGCAGTATTTAGGCAGTATGAGTTTCTGAAATGAACGTTTTTAATCACTGCAGAATTTGCAGTGTTTGGTATAAAGGACGCAAACTGGTAACCCACTGCATACAAGCCGTAAATATAATGACCGTCACCGTCAAAGTTACCAAAGAAAGCGTAGTTCTTGGGATCGTGTTCGCCATTATAATATCCGCTAAAATAACTTTCGTTTTCATACCAGTTATTAAGTGCGGACATATCAAAGCCGTCTGTGCCCCACTTATCATAATCGGTAATGTCGTTAAGATAAATATCGGTGCCAAGCTTATAGTATGTTGCCTCATCGTTAGCGCTTCTGCCAAGATCGTATACCATTCTGAACAGCTGATCGCCGTTTGTGATGATATAAGGATTTAAAGCACTACCGTCACCGTCCGTAAAGGTAACCGCAAGCTTTGTATCGTCATATCCGCCCCAGATTTCCACATTGGCGGGCGCTTCAGCAACGGCTGTAAAATCTACGCCAACCAATGCCGAAAACATTGACACTGCTAAAATTGAAAGTACCGAAAGAAGCGTAATAAGCTTTCTTCCTCTGTCAATAGTTTTTTTCATCAAACTACCGTCCTTTCGCCAAATTTTACTTTGTTAAAAACCTATCTTTGCCGCCTCTGTAACAGAGGCGGCAAAACCACTTTTAGTTAAATCTACAAGAGTCGAGCCTGTAATTTATTAAATCTTATTCTCTGATACCTGTGTTCTTAGCAACGAACTTGTTCATAACGTCAACTGCGTTATCAACGCTATCGGTGATCTGAGAGAATTTAACTCCCATCTGATTAGGATCGCCAAGATAAAGGCCCATATAATCCCACTCCTGGAAGCCGGTAAGCGGCTGTGTTGAGGTGTAAGAATTGAACATAGGAGTGAAGTTTTCCATTGAAAGATTGTTTGTCATGCTGAAGAAGAAGTCTGCAGCCTCGTCAGAGATGAACGCATCCTTGGTATTGTAATTACCACAGTCAAGATAATAACGTAAGAACAAACCTGCGCCTACAGGGTTGTCAGAGCCACGGCAAATACCCCATGCCTTAAACATTGCTGTACCGCCTGCGGTCATACCCTCTTTGTAAGCGGGCATATGATAAAATCCTATATCGTTCCAGTTGTAATTAGCGTTAGAACCATTTTTCTTGAGTGACCAGCCAAGACCGCAAACAATACCCGTATTACCCTTTGCAAATGGATTTTCAACCGAGTTGGTTACAAAGCCTTCTTTTGACCAGCTTGCAATTTTTGCCATTGCCTCGGCATGAAGGGGGTTCTTAAGACCGTTAACAAACTTGCCGTCTTCAAGGCCGTAAAGCGTGCAACCCATAGAACCGAGCAGATAAAGGTCGTCAACATATGTACCGCGGATACCAGTGCCCAAGCCGTCAATATTGTCAACCGCTTTAGCAATTGCAGCGTAAGCGTCCCATGTCCACTTACCAGCCTTATCATAATCCTCAGGTGTAGAGCAGCTTGCTTGCTTTAACAATTGCTTGCTGTAGATTACGCAAGCGTTTTCTGTCCAGATGTTGCCAACTGTATTGCAGCAATAGGGCTCGCCGCCAAAGGTAGTGTAATCGAATACCGACTTATCCCAGATAGGATCGGTCATATCAAGCTTTGCAGCGGTAAGGGGCTGCAAAACAGCCATTGCTGCAGGGAAGTCCTGACAGGTACGCATTACATCAACGTTAGTACCCGATGCAAGAAGACCTGCAATTTCGTTTACGTTATCACCAACAAGAATTTCTTTAACGGTGATTTTGTACTTTTTCTCAAAAGCATCAACAACGGGGCCTGATTCGTCCTGCTCTGAAAGAATTGTTGTTGCAAAAACAACAGTTGTATTCTCGTATTTTGTAGGATCTACACCGTTTGTTGTACTGGTGTTTCCGCCATCACCACTATTGTTAGTTTGCGGATTGTTACCCGGCTGATTGCTGCCTTGGGTATCACCGTCGCCGGCAGTATCGCCGTCGGTAACAGGGTTGCCGTCAGCATCTACATAGACTTCGTTGTCTACGTATATAACGCCGCCCGAAGACATTTCGTCGCCAGTGCCACTACAGCCCGCAAGCGAGAAAACTAAAATAACAGCCAGCATTAACGCAATTATTTTTTTACCTGTGTTTAACATTTTTTCAAAACTCCTTTGTAATTAATAATTCACCCTATAAAGATGACAATTTTACAATGTAATTATATTGTATTTTTATTAAAAAAGCAACAAAAACAAGGTCGCAAAAGACAATTTTTGCACAACTTGTTATGTTTGATTAAAAGATATTAAAAGTATTCGTAAACGGCACAAAAAAATTGTAAAATTTTTACTTTTTTAATAATTTTTAAAACCAAAACGGGGTTGCCCGTTTAAGACAACACCATTTTAAATTAAAGTTTTACGTTTGTTAAAATTATACTTTTTTAAACTTGCGCGCTAACACAATTGCCGCAGCTGAAAGTGTCGCTACAGCTGCTACAGCTGCTACTGTTTCGCTTGCTGTTGCAGGACTTGTGTTGCTTGTATCACCGTTATTGTTTGCAGAGCCGTTGTTTGTCTGATTGTTATTGCCGGTGTTAGTATTGATGTTATTGTTAACGTCGTTATCATCTCCACCTGCGATAACCTCATCAGCAGCAACCGCAAACACACCTGTCTTTGTGATTACAGCATAAGCTGTCATCACTTTTTCTTTGTCTTCACCTTCGACTTCTTCAAGCTTTGTTTCAAGCTTTTCAAGCTTTCCACTTTCGGTGTCAACGTAGTAAATAGCCGCATTGTTGCCAAAGATATCAGGAACAAGCATTGTTATTGTGGCCTTACCGCCCTCTGCCATTTCTTCACTTGGTGAGAAATCATAAGCCTCAAATTTGGAGTGACCAGCAGCCTTGAATATCTTCTCGATTTCAGCATAGTCAGAGGTTTCGGTTGTAATCTGAATAAGGTCTGTAACTACATCCTTGGTAAAAGCATTAGCGTCAGCAACAACAGATGCGCTGCCGTCGTCGCTTGAATAAGAGTATTCAAAGGTTTCATAACCGCAGCTGTTGCCATCGGCATCCTCACACCACTTGTATACACCTTCGCAGTCAGTGTCGGTTTCAAGTGTGTGCTCGGTGTATTCTGCTCTGCCGCAGTCCTCACATTCAAACCAGTGAGCTACCTCATCAAATGTGTATGTGGGCTCGCCGCCTACATAGTTATGAGGAGTCTTGGCAACTACTACATCTTCTGCTTTCACAGCAGTATCCATAGCAGCCATTTTATCATCAGAAAGGAATATTTTTTCACACTCTGAGCAGGTCCAATAATCTACATTGCCCTCTTTGATACAGTTAGCACCGTTTGCACCTGTTTTTTCAAGCTTATGACCTTCGGCAGCAACAATATCGTCTTGCAAAGAAACCTTACATCTGTCACAGTATTGTGCTGTTACCTTATCGGTTACACAGTCGCCCTCAACCTTAACGTCGCCTGCTTTTACAATATGCTGGGTACAGGTCCATTCACAGATATCGCAAGAACTGTCATCACCAAAGTTATGAGGAGCATTTTCTTCTGTTCCATACTCACAAACCTTACATTTGCCGCTGTGACCGTTTTCGTCCTTTTCAAATTCGCCTTCGTGCGCTGTTGTTGTAATCTTGGTCTGACATACCTTACAGTATGTTGAATGGCTGTTTTCGTCCATCAGATAAACCAAATTGCCATTATCATCCCTAAGCTCAACGTGAGCACCTGTTGCGCTTAGTACAACGTCGTCAGCTGTTACGGCAGTATCCATAGCAGCCATTTTATCGTCAGAAAGGAATATTTTATTACAGGTTGAACAGGTCCAGTACTCTACGTTACCATCTTTAGCGCAGGTAGCTTCATTTGCGGTGGTCTTGGTTAAGTTGTGACCGCTTGCTGTACCTGTTGTTTCTGTCCAAGTATAACCGCAAGCACAGCTCTTTTCAACGTAAGGATCTGTTACGCAGTCGCCGTTGCTTGTTACACTGTCGGTAACATGGTTATCGTTTTTATGATCACATGTAAATCCGCAAACTGTGCAAGTATATGCATCGTCATATATGTGATCGCTTAGTCCCACACCCTGAAGACCGCACTCCTCACAGTTGGCTGTATGACCTGCATAAGCGTCAGTGGTATCAGCAGCGCCCTTAAGATTATGGAACACCTGAAGCTCGGGTGTGCCTGCGTTTGCAAACCAAACACCTGCAAAGTCAAGAGCAACCTTCTCAAGACCTGTAGCGCCGCTCATTTCGGCTACTGTGAGTGTCTTGATCTGCTCATTGGCAGTAGCAGGCTGAATGTTGGTATAAACATTGTCAAAATTACCAATCCAATATGTAGGCTCATTACCTAAAATAATGCTGTTTGACAAAGTGCATTTTTCGCTTTGCCAACACAAACCTAAAATACCATTATTTTTATAATCAACTTCCGTGCCCGTATATGTTGTTGTAACCGTATTGTTCTTTACAAGACAGTTATCAATTGTAAGGGATGGTCCGTTGCCTGCTGTCGCAGCAATAGCGCCTGCAGCATCTTTAGCTTCAACTGAAGAATTTTCTACAACGCAGTTGCTAACGGTAACAACAGTTGTACCATCGCCATTGATACTCGCAATAATACCGCCTGCGTTACCGCCTGTAGCTTTCACATCAGCACCTGAAACCTTAAGATTTTTAATCGTAACATTTTTCGAAACATTAGGGAACAAAGCCGCATGCCATCCGCTAACTTTTAAATTGATTATTTTTACGCCGTTACCATCAAAGGTGCCTTGGAAGTTGCTGCTATTGTCTTCAAGACCCCACGTGCTACCATTCATATCAAAAGCGCTTACGTTATCGGCTACTTTAAAGTATTTGCCTGCTGAATCAGCGTTTGCCTTCTGGGCAATGTACCACAGCTGCGCAGGGGTTTTAATTATGTATGGATTTTGTTCGGTGCCGCCACCCGTAATACCGCTCTCGGCAAATGTTTTGGGTGTGCTACCATCCCATTTAACTGTCTTTTTATCGGTGATAGCCACGCTGTAATCACAAACGCTGCATTCTTGGGCAGAGCCTGTTGCATTTTCAACAAGAACGTGCACTTCGGTCATAGACTTACCACAATCAGAACATGATATCGTGTGTCCTGATGCGTCGCCAGCCTGTACAGAAAGTGTATGATTTGCCCTGAAATCGGGATATTCGCCGTCAAAAGCAATCATTTTTGTCCAATCAAGATTGGGCATATTTTCCATTGCGGCAGCGCCCTTCATATTTGCAGTAGCTACCTTGGTGATTTTACCTGCATAGGTATCAGCCACATCCTGATCGGTGTAAACGTCACTATAGCAAGCGGGATCGTTTAACTGTATATCCAAAATCTTTGTAGAACCCTCAACCAACGTTGGGTAAGGCAAATTGCCTATTACGACACTGTCACTGATAGAAGCGTTGCCTGCATACGTCGAGGTGTCTCCAATAAAACCGCCCTTGATGTCGGTAGCGGCAATAACGTTATCAACTGCTACACAATTTTTAATAGCTACTGTATTATGATTTACTGTACCAGCAATCAAACAGCCTGTTCTGTTACAAGCAGGATTTGAGTCGGTAGCATTAATATAGCAATTTTCAACCTTACAACCCGTAAAGTTTAAATATTGTCCCGTTCCGGTTGAATAAACGTGACCTGCAACGGCACCTGCATAATGATAAGCCTTTATGCAAGATGCCTTAATTGTCACGTTGCTTATACTAACTGTTTTTGCTGTGTTGTCTGTTGTAGGAAGTGGGAACAAACCGCTATAAGCACCGTTTGAGTACATATTGTAAATTATAACGCCGTTACCGTCAAAATTACCCGAGAAGCCATTGGCGTCGGTTGTCCAGTTGTTGCTTGTGGCTGTAGCGGCGCTAACATCGCCCGCTGTTGAATCAAGCGTAATGCCTGTCATACCATTAAGGTTAAACACAGCATTGTCAACAACCTTGTAATTTTTATCTTTTGTTTCGTTTACGGTACCTTTAAGCGCTACCCAAGCAAGCTCTTCGGCAGTTTTAATAATAATATTGCCGTCAGCATCGGTTTCGGTAGGCTTTGAATTAGTGCCGTCCCATGTGTCTTCAACGGTAGCCGCATTAGCGCCTAAATTGATGCCCGGAACTACAGTAAACAATGATACTGCAATTACCGCAAAAGCAACCATAAGACTAAGTACGCTCTTGCCGTTTTTCAAGAAATTGTTTTTCATCAAAATCTTCCTTTCCGTATATACTAAACCCTTGTAAAAAGGCAATTATACAACTCTCATTATAAGCATCGGTTTCTTGTTTGTCAATTCAACAAAAAAAGAAAATATTTTATATTAAATTTATCAAAAACTAACAATAAACCATCTAAAAAAGATGATCTTTAATGGCACATTTGTGAAAGTTATACTTGAATATACGCGCACTATAATGTATAATACACTGTGATTGTTATTTATATTAACATATAAAGCGCAATGATTAACATTTTATTTACAAATTTTATAAATTTGTTTGTTATGATTAATCGTAAAACTTTATTACAAAGGAGTAGTAAAAATGATTGAAGTTACCGGACTCAGTAAAAGATACGGTACATACCTTGCGGTTGAAAACGTTAGTTTTTCAATCAACAAGGGTGAGGTTGTCGGCTTCCTCGGTCCCAACGGCGCGGGCAAGTCCACAATTATGAACATTCTCACCGGCTATCTTTCACTTACTCAGGGCAAGGTCACCATCGACGGATTTGACATTGCCGAAAATCCTGAGGAAGCAAAAAAGCGTATTGGCTATCTGCCCGAGCTTCCGCCTCTTTATACCGATATGAAGGTGCGCGAATACCTTAACTTTGTTTACGACCTTAAAAAAGTTAAGTTTCCAAAGGGTCCTCACATTGATGAGATTATGCGACTTGTACGTATCGACCACGTGCAAAACCGACTTATCAAAAATCTTTCAAAGGGTTATCGCCAGCGCGTAGGCTTTGCACAGGCGCTTATAGGCAATCCCGACGTGCTTATTCTTGACGAGCCAACGGTTGGTCTTGACCCACAGCAGATTATTGAAATCCGCAACCTTATTACAAGACTGGGTAAAAACCACACCATTATTTTATCGTCACACATACTTTCTGAAATTCAGGCTGTATGCGACCGTATCATAATTATCAACTACGGTGAAATCATTGCCGACGACCTGCAGGACAACCTTTCAGAAAAACTTTCTACCGACCATTCGCTCGTAGCGCGTGTCATTTGTGACGAACGCGATATGCTGGCAGCCTTAAAAACCGTTAAAGACGTTAAAGATGTTACATTGCTTGGTAAAAAAGAAAGCGGCGCTTACGATTTTGAAATCATACCCGAAGAGGGCGCTGATGTGCGCGCAGGGGTATCGGGCAGAATTGCCGAACGCAAAAAGCAGCTGCTATCCCTTACAAGCAACCGTCTTACTCTTGAGCAAATCTTCTTAAAGCTTACTCAAGCACCCAACAACGACGAGGCTCGCCGTATGCTCGGACTTGACGACACTTCCGCAATTCCGGCAAATGAAGAAAATGCTAACGGCATTATAATAGAAATGCCCGAAGAAAACACAAAAGAGGAGGGTGAACAGTAATGCTGGCTGTATTTAAACGTGAATTTAAATCATATTTTTCCAATCCGTTAGGCTTTATAATTCTTGCAGTAATTTTCTTCTTTTTAGGTCTTAGATTTTATCAGATTTTCAGCGCAGGTGCACCTTATACAGAGTATATAGTGCTTTTCCCCGCGCAGATAGGTCTTTTGTATTTTGTTATTCCCGTTATAACAATGCGACTTTTTAGTGACGAACGACGCACAAAAACCGATCAGGTGCTGTTTACTGCACCCGTTAAGCTGATAAACATAGTTTTAGGTAAGTTTTTAGCATCCTTTGTGCTTTTTGCCATCGGCTTTGCGCCCACAATTATTTATCAGATAATTATTTCAGCCTATGTGTCGATCAATCTTTTCTACTACATATATTCGCTTATAGGCGTTCTGCTTTTCGGGGCAGCGCTTATTGCGGTAGGTATGTTTATTTCTTCACTTACCGAAAGCCCTATAATTTCAATTATTTTCACACTTATTATCAATTTGTTTATTATGTTTGCAGGCAGCTTTGCAGGTATGATAACCGTACCCTCAGGAACCGCCTGGTACTCGACTGTTTGGGCATGGATTGTTCAGCAATTTGTTAATTTCCTAAACGGTATGGATTTTATAAGTGTGCTTAGCAGCTTTGGCAATCAGGCATTTGCCGTTAAAGATGTTATTTACTTTATAAGTATCACAGCAGCATTTGTTTTCTTAACCGAGCGTTCGCTCGAAACAAGAAGATGGTCTTAAGGAGGTAGAAAATTATGGAAAACAACAATAAAGAATTAGAAATAATTGAAACCTCTTCAGAGGAAATCGTTGAAACAGAAAGCAAAAAATCTTTTAAAGATATACTTTCGTGTGTTGGCAGATTTTTCAAAAAAATCGGCAGAATATTTAAAAGCGATAAAATAAAAAATGAAGCTTTGTTAAAACGCGGCGGCTATTCACTTATTATTACAGCAGTTGTACTTGTCGGCGTTTTAGTGCTTAATATTCTTGTTGGAGCTTTGGCAGACCGTTTTAATCTTGAATTTGATATGACCGCTGACAAGAAAAATTCTATCAGCGAAGAAAATATTGAGTACATCAAAAATCTTGATGCCGATGTATTTGTTACAATCTGCGGCACCGAAGAGGATTATTCTGAGTATATGTCATATTACGCACAAAGAAACCATAGTGTTGTAATCTCATCTAATTCAGAGCTTGAATACTTTGATCAAACCGTAAACCTTATTGCAAAATATCCCGACTACAACGAGCGTATTACCGTAAAATATGTTGACCCACAGTCTACCGAATTTACGGCAATCACATCAAACTATCCATCTTATTCTCTTACCTATGGCGATATGATAGTTTCAAGTATGGCAAGCGGTAAAGAACGTACTAAAGTTTTAAAATTCAACGATATATATGCCACTACCGAGGATTCAACCTATGCAAGCTACGGTTACAGCGCATATACGCTTTCTGCAAACCGACTCGAAACTGCGCTTACAAGCGCAATTGCTTACGTAACAAGCGCTGACAGCAAAAAGGTTGCGGTACTTAGCGGTCACAGCCAAAACAACTACACCGACGCATACAAGGAATTACTTACCACCAACAATTATGACATAACCGAGATTTCAGATAAAATCATAACCTCAATTTCAAATGAGTATGATGCAATTATAATTTCTGCTCCGACAATCGATTTTGTAGGCAGCGAAATTGATGCAATTGCAGATTTTCTAGAAAATGACGGCAAAATGGGTAAGGGTCTTATCTTTTTTGCGGATGCAACCTGCCCGTCATTACCTAACTTTAACTCTTTCTTAACACAGTGGGGCATTTCGGTAGGACAAGGTATTTTGTTTGAAACCTACAGTTCTAACCACATACAAAACGAACCCTCTACTATGGGTGTTTACCCTGCAGAGCTCGAGGACGACGATATAACAAGCGACCTTACCTATGCTATAGCAAACTATCTCGTGCCTATGAAGGTATGCGAACCCGCTACCACCGAGCGCACCGTAACCGCTTTGATGCAAACTCTTGAAACCGCCGTTGTAGCACCTGTAGGTGCCGCTTCCGATTGGGCAGATTATACCGATGATGACAAGCAACAGTTTGACTGCGTAATACAATCAGTAGAAAGCGACTACGACAGCGAAAACAATCGCCTTACAAGCTATGTTATGGCGTTTTCAAGTGTTGAGTTTGTTCAATCCACCTGGGCATCCTACAGCGATCTTTGCAATCAGGACATAGTTATGGCATGTACAGACCGCGCAGCCCACGTTGGTGATACCTCTATGGTATTTACCGCAAAGGTTATCACCAACGAAAGCTTTGCTTCATCAGTGAATGAAACCAACACAAAGGTAGTGGCTACAGTATTTATGTTCGTAATACCGATAGCCATTATTGCAGTAGGCATTGTAGTATTTATAAGGAGAAGAAACGCACGATGAGTGATTTTTTCGAAGAAAAACAGAACGAATTAGATAAAACTGTGTCCGCTGACGATACAGTCAGCGAGACACCAGAAATATCCGACGAGGAAAGCACCGTTTTTTCGGCTCCTGCCGAGCATAAGGTTAAGGAGCCCAAAAAGAGTGGCAAAAAAAGACTTGCCTCTATTATTGCAGTCTGTGTTGCGTTAGCTGTACTTGTGGGTGGAACAATAGCAGTTGTTAAGCTTATTCCCGAAATGACCAAGGAAGAAGCGCCAAGCTCTGTTTTTGAGGATATTGCTGTTGTTGATACCGATTCAAAAGCTTTTAAAAATGTTACCATAACCAACAAAAATGGTGAATTCAAATTTGTTACACAGCAAATCACCTCTACCAACGAAAAAGGTGAAACCGAAACCACAGACTATTGGGCTGTTGAGGGCATCGATATTTCAAAGCTTAGTAATACCACAATGAACAACATAATAGCTTCTGCGGCAAGTGTTACCGCCATACGTGAGATTGATACAAAGACCGCTTCCGAATGTGGCTTTGACAATCCAAAAATCAAGATCGCCGTTACATCGGATGCCGTTGACCCATACACCGTCTTGATTGGCGACGTATCTCCCGACGGACTTGGTTCTTATATGATGCTTGAGGGTGGCGACAAAATATACGTTGCGGCAGATTCTGAATTTTCAGACTTTGATTTCGCTTTGCTTGATCTTGCCGATCAAACGTCTATTCCAAAAACCACCTTTACATCAGATACCTCTGATAACAAAGGCGAGGACGGCGCCTACGCATACTTTGACTCGCTCACACTTTCGGGCAAGTTGTTTCCTGAAACGGTTACAATCGTCAACAATACCGCCAAAACAGACTCGGCAGCTCTTGTTCCGTATCTTATAACCACCCCAAGCCAAAGACTTGCAAATGCGGACAACCTTAAGTCCTTAATCGGTGTATTCTCAAGCGAGATTCCTGTTGCAGGTTGTTATGCGTTTGATATAACTGACCAGACACTTAAGGATTTTGGACTTGATAACCCCGACGCACTTGTTACAATGACAATCGACGGTGAAGCAAGGTCATTTAAGGTATCGATTGTTAATGACGATTATTGCGCTGTGGTTTACGATGGTGCCAAGATGATTCGCAAGGTGCTTACAAGCAGCTTTGGTTTCTTGACTCTTACACCCGAAGATCTATATTATAAAAATCTGTTCATGAATTCTATAAACGATATAACAGCTCTTAAGCTCAATGATAGCGAAGGCAAAATTAAGTTTGACATATCTTACGAAGAAACCGAAGAATCTGTCAAAACCTATCATATATCAGTAGATGGCAAAGAAATAGTAGCCAAGAATTTCCAAGATTTTTATGCCGATTTTGTTGGCATTCAGTGCAGTGACTTTACCACGCAAGACATATCTGCAAAGCCTGACGGTACTGTGACATTCACCTTCTACGACGGCTCTGAAACCGTTATAGAATTCTATAAAGCAAATGATACACAGTATCAATACCGCATTAATGGAATTGATATGGGTAAGATTACTTCCTCAGCTTTCAACAAAATGATCAAAAACATCAGAAGCGTAGCCGCTGGCGAGCAACCTGTATAAAGTCAATAAAAACTTCCCACACATATTTAATGTGCGGGAAGTTTTTTTAGCGTTTATTCTTATTAATGGTGTTGAATAACAGTTTATAACGTTCTTCCTCTAATTTGCTTGCAGGATGCAGTGTGGCAAGCGCTCCGTCTACAGCCGCATCATAAGCCGTATCTGCACATACCACCTTATAGGTAAGCCGTGCCTTGTTTTTATTGTTGTATGCGATATCAACAAACTCACGTGATTTTGTCACGGCAACTAATGTATAATCGCAGTCATTACCCTCTGCTCTGTAAATTGCATATTCCGAGGCATTTCCCTGCCACTTAAGACCGACACCGTTTTCCTGCCAAAACGATACAAATTTAGTTGCTATTTCACGCTTTTGTACCGGCTTAAAGCCGCTTATGATATATGTTTTTCCCATTTGTGTTTCAAACGATACAAAGAAACCGTCACGTTCTGTTTCCACTACATTTCCGTCACAAATAACGCTCACCTTATCAAAGCCTTCATAACGTAGTTTA
Source organism: Acutalibacteraceae bacterium (assembly GCA_045602525.1). GTDB lineage: Bacteria > Bacillota > Clostridia > Oscillospirales > Acutalibacteraceae > UBA737. The sequence continues at coordinate 233 of JAZSBS010000144.1, read as the reverse complement.
AGCGCTCCACCTGATTCCGACTTGATTTTACAGTTTTGTATTCTATCGTTACGGTAGTCACAGTCAACTGTAAAATTGCCGCGCGCTTTTAAGCCATTAAACGAAATTGTTTTCCAAGCATCAGGTAAAGCGGGCAATAAAGCTACATAGCCCTCGTGGCTTTGTAACAGCATCTCAGTCATACCTGCAGTTGCTCCGAAGTTACCGTCAATCTGGAAAGGTGGATGTGCATC
>JAZSBS010000143.1:0-3606 GCA_045602525.1 Acutalibacteraceae bacterium | reverse complement strand
CTTGCCCTAATTTCGGCATATAATTTATGTTTCCGGCCTTTAAGCTGCTTGCACTGCCGTCAGGTAATACTTTGCCAATCGTCTTTCCCGAATTATCTTTAATCACATTTTTATCATTTAACAAACCCAAACTAGCACCTTGGTATCCAACAGCAGTAAAAGCATTTAAATTCTTACCGGTCAGATTGTTCTGATTACTAAGAGCATAGCTATTTCCAACAACACGACCTATCTCTATATTTTCAGGACTGACAATTTGTCCGTTTAGACCTTGATACCCCAATACAGAACCATAGGGTGTATAAAATGTATCTATATTTTTTGCACCGCCAAAAACCTCTCCTGTTTGATAAAAAACATATCCTAAAGGAGAAACCGATATTTTATCTCCGTTTACCGACATAGTTGAGGAAATGCCGCTTATTCCGACAAACGAATTATCCTGATTATAAACAGCCTTCGTATTTAATATTGAGCCAATTGCCGTTCCGGACAAGCTATACGCATAGTCACCTATCATGTATCCAATCGTTGTACCGCCGAGAGAAATAACAGAGCCATTACTTAATGCGTGACCTTTAAGCTCACCTTTATAATCGAATACAGGTCCGGTTTTTACTATTTTACCGATAAGAATACCTGATTCGGTTAAAATATTTCCTCTAGCCCCGACTTTGCCGATTTCAATTGACATTTTTGCAACTTTACCATCCGGCAAAACACGTCCGAAATATCGCCCTTTCAAGTCAACTGCCGTCGCTGAAAAATTAACAATTTTACCGACAATCTGTTCATTTATATCTAAAACAAGCCCGTCGGCTCTAGCTTTACCGACAACAGCATTATCTCTGATTACCTCACCATTGAAGCTAACAAAACCTATATATTCGCCGTCATCGCTAAAGGCGTATCCCGAATTAACTATTCTACCAATAATACGTCCATCGCTATAAACGAATCCGTTTGCTTTGATAGATCCTATTTCTTTAGAATTGAAATCCGTGACCTGACCTCCGGGAACCACACTTCCGATAAAATCACCACCAACCGATATCACCATCTTTGAAGAAATAAGGCGACCGTCGAGAATATAACTGCCTCCAACTTTTTTATAAGCATAGCCGTCAGGCATAATGAAGCCTATCTGCTCTCCCGTAATACTAGTGTACAAACCATCACCGGTCACTCGCCCTGAAATATTTCCATCATCATTGTACACTAACCCGCTAAAGACAACTTGACCGATTATTTCATACTTATCATTTATCACCAATCCGTTAGGTAATGTATTACCGAGTATTTGCCCCGAACCACCTCGAACGGTACCATCGCTTCCCACTTTACCTAAAACTTTTGTATCGTTACCGATAGCTACACCTTGCGGAACAACGCCGCCGATTATCTTTCCGGACGAATTGATAAGCAAGCTGTCAGCGGTAATACTACCTAAAAGCTCATTACTAAAGCCAACAACTTTACCATCCGGGATTACCTTTCCCAAAGGTTTACCGTTAAAGTCTATAGCTGTAATTTCCTGTGCAAACGATACATTAGAGGCAAACACCAAACAAAGAATTATACTTGATGATATAAATGTATTTTTTATTTTTCTTATTAATTTCATCACTAATTCCTTCGGTTTTTAGCCACTTCTCCGAGTACATAACCCGAAACATCTTTATCCAAGTTTATAAAAGAGCCATTACTCTTAATATATCCGATATTTGCCCCTGAGGCGTTTACAACCTTGCCCTCAGGAGTGAGCCGTCCTTTATATTCACCGTCATTTCCTAATATTGTAGCCCCAATTTTGTATATTTTACCCAAAATTTTATTTCCTAAATCGACGGCTAGCTCCCCTGATAATGCTCTGCCGATTATACTAGCATCTTTCCCTATAATTTTACCATCAAAATTTACATAACCCACAACTTTATCATCGTTTGATATAACTATATCGCCTTGAACTACCTCACCAATGACTGCTCCTGTAATACTAAGAACATTTCCGTCAGACAACACTTGTCCTATAACAATCCCTCTTTTATCAACAACATTACCGTTTGGCGCTATAAAACCTATTAAATTACCCCCAAAATCAATAACCACCTCACCATTTAGAATACTTATGCTTTGATCGCTTGATCCTCCGGGCAACACGGCGGCTATAGCTTGTCCTTTGGCATCAATAACGTCTCCTAATGAATTTAGCACACCTTTATAATTCCCCATCATATCAACCATTATTCCTTCGGATATAACCTCTCCGATAACTTCATTGCTTCTATTAGCTACTTTTTTATCGTGGGTCGTATAACCAACATCGTTACCTTCCAAATCAATAACTCTTCCCGAAGATGTTGCATAACCGATATATGTGCCGTCATAACCTATAGCAGAACCCGTTTTTATAACCGATCCCGAATAATCTCCCGCATTATTAAAAAATACTCCCGATGCATCTATCCGACCCAATACGTCTCCATAACGATTAACAACATTGCCATCAACACTGATTGTTCCGACAATCTTACCCTTTAAGTCAACAACTTCGCCTGTCGGCATAATTTTTCCGTTTATGTTATTATAAATATTTAAGCCACCGTTTTTGATAATTCCTTGTGATATGCCTTTGTCATCATAAACATTGCCGTCAATAAATATTTGCCCGATTTTTTTACCGTCCGAACCGATGATTGATGTTTTTGAAGGTATGGCAATCCCGATGATTGATCTCTTCTCATCCAACACAAGTCCGTCAGGTGTTATTGATGCCGCAGGTTTTCCATAAATTTGAATTTTTGCATTGTTGTTTACAACATTTATAAATTCGCCCGATAATGAGTAAGCGTATGTACCTGTAATAACTTTTCCGATGTAGGAGCCTTTGTTGTCAAAAACATCGCCAAACAAATCGACACATCCTACGGATTGACCTTTTGCATCTTTTATTAAGTTATCTTTACCGATTTTACCTAAAAAATTGCCGTTTACATCTATTGCAATACCTTTTTTAGCAACATTTCCCACATGCTCACCGGCTTCATTGAGCACACTTCCGTCGGGATTTACGCATCCGATATATTTGTTTGATGTATTTTTCACAACACCTTTTGTATCAACAGTTCCGATTAGATTGCACTTTCCATCAAATACTCTGCCCGTCGGTAAAACTTCACCTATATATTTCCCGTCGGAATTATTTACAATTCCTTCGTGGTTGATTTTATACCCTGTTTCTTCATTATTTTTTCTGATTTTGCCGTCTTTGTCCAAATATCCTATATCGTTACAACCGTAACCGACTATCATTCCGGCCTTAACCATTTTAGCAATAACTTTTCCCGAAACATCACGCACAGTCTCGTCCGGAAGATATCTTCCCACAATCTGTTTTTTTTCATTTTCGATTGTCCCGTCATTTTGCAGTACACCTAAAAGAGTTCCTTGAGGAGTAATAGGAATACTGTTAAATGATATTACCTTACCTATAATCATATTATCTTCAATAATTATTTCTTCACCTGCAAAACCAACAACTTTTCCGTTTAAGTCAACAACACTGCCATCGGCATTCATCTTACCTATAATATCACCTTTTATATT
>JAZSBS010000142.1:0-10381 GCA_045602525.1 Acutalibacteraceae bacterium | reverse complement strand
CGTTTGGTGGTGGCGTAGGTCGACAGCGTGAGGTGTGCGGCGCGGTCAGTGGTATGCTTATGGCGTTTGGGTTGCTTTATGGTTATGATACACCCGAGACGGGTGACATAAAGATGCAACATTATGAGCGAACACGTGACCTTTGCGACGAGTTTGCTAAAATAAACGGCTCTATAATATGCCGCGATATATTAAAAACAAAAGAAAAAGGCGGTACTCCTGAAGCGCGAACCGAGCAGTATTATCACGAACGCCCCTGTGTGCGATGTGTATTTACTGCGGCAGAGATACTGGAAGAATATATTAAAAATTACAACTAAATTAAAAAGGACTACGTTTTATAGCGTAGTCCTTTTTAATTTTATTCGCTAAACATTTGTGTTGAAAGGTATCTATCTCCTGTATCAGGGAGTAAAACAACAATTGTTTTACCTACGTTTTCCTCACGTTTTGCTACTTCTATTGCCGCAGATAATGCGGCGCCTGACGAAATGCCAACAAGTACACCCTCGGTTTTGCCGATGAGTCTACCGCTTTCAAAAGCATTCTCGTCTGTTATCGGTATTATTTCATCATAAATGCCTGTGTTTAATACCTCGGGAATAAAGTTAGCGCCAATACCTTGTATTTTATGCGCCGCCGAATTTCCGCCCGAAAGCAGTGGGGAAGATGCAGGTTCAACGGCTATGACCTTGATATTAGGGTTTTTTGATTTTAGATATTCACCTGTGCCCGTAATTGTACCACCTGTACCAACACCGGCGACAAAGATATCAACTTCGCCATCTGTATCGCGGTAAATTTCGGGACCTGTGGTGTCAAAGTGTGCCTTTGGATTAGCGGAGTTTACAAACTGACCCGCGATAATGCTGTTTGGTATTTGTGCTTTTAATTGCTCAGCTTTTTCGATAGCACCAGACATACCTTTTGCCCCGTCAGTAAGCACAAGCTCTGCTCCATAAGCCCTCATAAGCTGTTGGCGTTCTATTGACATACTGTCGGGCATAACAATTATAACGCGGTAGCCTCGTGCGGCACCTACACACGCAAGGCCAATACCTGTGTTACCGCTTGTCGGTTCGATTATAACCGAGTCGGGTGTAAGCTTGCCGCTTGATTCCATATCGTCAATCATCGCTTTTGCTACGCGGTCTTTTACAGAACCTGCGGGATTAAGGTATTCCAATTTTGCGAGTAGTCGCGCTTTAAGATTATATTTTTTCTCAATATTGGTAAGTTCTAAAAGCGGTGTGTTGCCTATAAGACCGTCAACCGATCTGTATATATTAGCCACTTGAATTCTCCTAACTGTTGGATTTTTTTAATCCATTTATAATTGCCTGCGCCTGAGCGTAGTAGGTGTCAACGTTTTTGTTATCCTCGATTGCAGTTCCTTTAATTGTACGGCAGGATATCTGCAGATTGTTGGGTGTTTGATAAAATCCGCTTTCATCAACGCAGTATTTGTAAAAATCGTCCTTAAATTCTACCGGTTCTCCCTCAAACAGTGAGATTTCGTTTGACAAACTCATAAGATACTCATATGAGTCATCATCCGTTATAAAAAGCAGTGCGGATGCATCGGTAGCAAGTAATGATTGTACCTTAGAACGATTGGTGTAATTGTATTCGGTGTTTTCATCCTTGGCATTAATTGAACAATTTACAACATTGATATTAACTTCACCGTCGCCGTTAATGTCAGTGCAGTAAGGCTTTAAATATTCGCCCATTTTAACGCAGTTTGGGTCACCTGTAATTTCGTATGTGAACACAACAACAGTTGTATCGTATTGTGTTTTTGTAGCACATTGGGTTACTAGTAAAGCAATCGCAATTACCAATATACCAATCACTACAATTGCCAATTTATCGTGATACCATATATTTTTTAGCTTTTCTCCAAAGGTAAGTGGAGTGGCAACCTCACTTGGCTTTGGACCGGCATCCAGTTCACCGCTTTGCATTTTTTTAAGACGTAAAAACTCTTGCTGTGCAAACCTTCGTTGACGCAGGGTGTCACTTTCTTTTTTTTGTGCCATAATTGCACCTCCGTTTAAAAACAGTATAACCTAATGATGATAAAAAGTAAAGATAATGATTGTGATTAAATTGTAAATATTTGTTGCATAGTATTTTTGATTGTGGTATTATAAATATTATGCTAGACAAATTAAAGGGAGACGTTAAAATGAAAAGTACAATAAAGCGTTCGCTTAGCATTACATTAGCACTCATAATGTGCGTAAGCATGCTGTTTGGTTTAACATTGTCGACACAGGCGGCAAATGTTGATTATGTTAAAAATGATAAATATATTTATAACTGGGGTACTCGTGAAGAGGTTGCAACATTTTTATCGCAAAATGCTGAGGCGTTTTATAGTGATAATGATACATCTTATGCCGAACTTTCGGCTCTTTCGGGTAGTAATGTCGAAAGTTCTATTCCCTCAAGTGCGCTTTATAAAAAACTGCAAACTTTAATGGAAAAAAATCATACTTATGATACAAGTTACGGTGAAACACGTTATTTGTATCAATACACCGACTGTCAGAATAGCGGCAAGACAAGCAAAGCGATTTCATCATTTTATTCGGGTGTAAGTGTAGGTCCTGATTGGGACGGCGGTAACACATGGAACCGTGAACACACCTGGCCAAAAAGCAAGACAAACTATAAAAGTGTTAGCAATGGCGATGTTAATGAAGCCACCGACATTATGAGTTTACGACCTACTTCAGTAACTGAAAATTCCAGTAGAAACAACACAGCATATGGTGAAAGTAGCAGTTATTTTAATCCAAATAAATTTTCAAATGGTAAATACGATTTGCGCGGTGATTGTGCACGAATTATGCTGTATGTATATGTTCGTTGGGGAAATACAAGTTATATGTGGGGTAAATCAGGTGTTATCGAAAGCAAAGATATTTTACTTGAATGGATTGAGGAAGACCCTGTTGATACCTGGGAGCTTGGTCGTAATGACTCTGTAGAATCCATTACAGGCACTCGTAACGTGTTTGTTGATTATCCCGAACTTGCATTTGTTTTGTTTGGTGAGCAGGTGCCAAGCGATTATATAACCCCTTCGGGTGAGGCTAAAAACGGAACATCCTCTTCAAATAACAATAACACATCGGGAACCCAAAATAACAATCAGAATAATACACAAAACAATACTCAAAGCAACACTCAAAATAGTACTCAAAACAACACACAAAATAATATTCAGAACACTACTCAAAATGACACACAGAGCAGCAACCAGAACAATTCTTCAACAACCACTACGGGATGTAGTCACACCAAGGCTTACAAGGTAGCTGCCGAAGAACCAAGATGTGATACAAGCGGCTTTACTGAAGGTAGATATTGTCCTGATTGTAAGAAGTATATAAGCGGTCACAAGCTTGTAGAATCTACCGGACATACATACGCAGGTGATTGTGATTTGATTTGCGATGTCTGCGGAGCAACCAGAGATGTAGATGTTGAGCACGTGTTTGGTGATGACGAATTATGTACGGTATGCGGCGAGAAAAAAGTAGACGATAAAAATTCTGAAATAAATGATGAAATTGATAACGGCACCCAAAATACTGATGTTGACAGTGATGAGCAAACAGCAGAAAAAAGTGGATTTAAGTGGTGGATTATTGTAGTAATCATTGGTGGAGTTATTGTTATAGGCGGTGCGGTGGTTCTTGTGCTGTATCGCGATAAAATATGGCCAAAAGAGACCATAGAATAGTTAATATATTTTATTTGTATAATGACAGACAGCATAGTGGTTTGCTATGCTGTCTTTTTTTAGTTATATATAATTAAGAAAAAGAAGTAAAAACCCGCCCTCTTACGAGAACGGGTTTTCTGGAGCAGGTGATGGAAATTTCCGGCACAACGTGCCTATCGCCTCGCGTTGCTCGTTGCCACGTCGGCGAAAATAGTCCACTGGACTATTTTCTTCCGCTGACGCTCCCTCCTTGTTCGATTCCCATCAAATAAAAAAAATAGAAGTCATACTAAAAAGTATAACTTCTACTTCTGGAGCAGGTGATGGGAATCGAACCCACATAGCCAGCTTGGAAGGCTGGAATTCTAGCCATTGAACTACACCTGCGTAGGTTGCGGGGTATATAATAACATAAAATTTTCACTCCGTCAAGGGTTTTATGAAAAAATTTTAAATTCTTTTTACAGTTATATTTTATATATAATATTTGACAATCTCTTTACTTTTTGTTATAATGTATTGAATTAAAATATGATTACTATGCGTGGTGAAAATATGGTTACAAGTATGACAGGCTTTGGTCGCGGTAAGGTGTCGGAACAGGATTTTAACATTACCGTCGAGATTAAGTCGGTAAATCACAGATATTTTGAATATAGTTCACGAATGCCTCGCTCATTTCAATTTTTGGATGACATTTTAAAAACACAGTGTCAGCAAAAAATTTCGCGTGGTAAGGTAGAACTTAATGTACAATATGAGGATACGTCCTCAAAATCGATTGAGCTTGCTGTAAATGAAGCTTATGCCGATGCATACATTACCGCTTTACACAAGTTTGCGAAGGATTATAAACTTAAAGACGATATAAAGGTATCGTCTATTGTGGGCAATAGCGAAATATTTACGGTAAGAAAACGTGACCTTGATGAAGAATTGATAAAAAATGCGGTAACTGCTGCAACCGCAGAGGCTATCGATAACTTTATTACCGCTCGTGCTCTTGAAGGTGAACGCTTGGTCGCAGACGTAAAGGGTAGGGCAAAATACATACTCACTCAGGTCGGCTTTATTGAGGAGCGTTCGCCGCAGACGGTACGAGAATATCGCGAAAAGATTGAACAGAGAATGAGAGAGCTTATAGGCGATGTTCAGATTGACGAACAACGATTGATTACAGAATCGGCTATTTTTGCGGATAAAATCGCTGTTGCCGAGGAAACTGTAAGACTTCGCAGTCATATAGCGTCACTTGGTAATTTGCTTGACGAGGGCGGAGTTATAGGTAGAAAGCTTGATTTTATTGTTCAGGAAATGAACCGAGAAACTAATACTATTGGTTCTAAATGTCAAGATATGGAAATCACAAAGGTTGTGGTTGAAATCAAGTCTGAAATCGAAAAAATCCGCGAGCAAATTCAGAATATTGAATAAGAGGTACCTTTATGCGACTTGTAAACATAGGATTTGGCAATCTGGTATCTGCCAACAGAATGATAGCAATAGTAAGTCCCGAATCAGCTCCTATTAAGCGTATTATTCAGGACGCTAAAGAGCGCGGCACACTTATTGACGCCACCCACGGCAGAAGAACGCGAGCTGTAATTATTACAGACAGCGACCATATAATTTTAACCTATCTTCAGTCTGAAACCGTGGCAAACCGTATAAGTGATGAAAACGCTGTCGATGATGAGGAGGAAAGTGATGACTAAAGGTAGAGTATACATCATTTCCGGTCCATCTGGCTCTGGAAAAGATACTGTTATGAAAAAACTTTTTGAGCGAATGCCCGAAATTGCTTTTTCGATTTCTTCGATTACGCGTCCTATGAGACCCGGTGAGGTTGAAGGTGAAAAGTATAATTTTATATCACGCGAGCGTTTTGAACAAATGATTCAAAACGACGAGTTACTTGAACACAATGTATTCGTTGGTAATTATTACGGCACACCAAAAGCTCCTGTAATAAATTGCATAGAAAGCGGACGTGATATGCTGATTGAAGTTGATGTTAACGGTGCTGCGCAAATACGCCAAAAGCTTCCCGATGCAATCAGTATATTCGTAATGCCACCTTCACTTGAGGCGCTTAAAAATCGTTTGAACGGCAGGGGCACGGATGACGCAGACATTATCGAAAAGCGACTAAATGAAGCTTTGCGTGAAATTGCAAGCGCGAAGGATTATGATTATATTGTTATAAATGATAATCTTGATACTGCAGTAGATGATTTTGTAAAAATTATGTCGGTTGATCGTTTTAAAACCGACAGAAATCTTGAGTTAATAAACAATATTTTAAATAACATTGAAAGGAAATTTTAATTATGTTAAATCCCGCTATTGGAAAATTAATTGACAACACTGAAAATCGTTATGGTCTTGTGACCGAAATTGCAAACTGCGCGCGTGAAATTTCAAGCGAGGCAGAGAAAAATGAAGAAATTATTATTGAAAAACCTGTAAGCATTGCTATTAATAAAATTGCAAGCGAAAAGGGTCTTATTTAATTATTTGACATTATTTTGATAAAAGGGGGAGTCGGTATGTGTCGGTTTGTTGCAGAAATTGTGATTGACGGTGCTGCCGGCTCTTTTGATAAATGCTACACTTATGCTATACCCGACAATCTTTTATCTAAAGCAAAGCCAGGCTGCAGAGTTACTGTACCGTTCGGTAAAGGAAATATCAAAAAGCAGGGTATGATTTTAGATGTTTTCGAGGAAGAAATTACTTCGAAAACAAAGGAAATTTTAACCGTTACTGATATTGAGCCCATCCTAAATGACGAAATGCTTAAAATGTGTAAATGGCTAAAATCTCAGGTTTTTTGTACCCATTTTGATGCCATACACACAATGCTGCCTGCAGGACTTAATTATCGTCTTACCGATTTCTATTCTGTAAATCAGGAATTTTGCTCGGTATCATTGCTAAATGAGTCAGAAAGGCAAATATTTGACTTTTTGTCGACTGCAGATGAACAACCGCTTAAAAAGCTTGAACAGCTTTTTGAAAACGCGAGCGATTTACTTACTTCTTTGTATGAAAAACAGGCGGTTACTAAAAATCAGGTTCCAATACGACGTATGCAAGATATTACACGCCGTTGGGTACGAATTAATACGGATAACAGTGATAACTCAAAACTTACTGCCCGTCAACAAGAGATTTTTGATATTGTTGAAGCGTCAGGCAGTGTTTCGGTAAAAGAGCTACAATATTTTACAGGAGTGTCAACCTCTGTAATTAACAGCCTTGAAAAAAAAGGACTTTTAATTTCTTATGAAAAGCAGGAATTCAGACTTCCTCATATAAATCCTGAAAAAATAAATAGGGATGAAATTGTACTTACTTCTGAACAGCAAACAGCATTTGATGGTCTATCATCACTTGCAAAGTCACAAGTTGGTGAGACTGCATTGCTTTATGGTGTTACAGGTAGCGGTAAGACTAAAGTGTTTTTAAAATTGGTTGATGAGGTATCTGCGCGTGGAGAAGGCGTTATTATAATGGTGCCTGAAATTGCCTTAACACCTCAGATGATAAAGATATTCAGTGAGCGCTACGGTAGTAAAATCGCGGTATTTCACAGCGCTATGTCGTTAGGTACCCGAATGGACGAATACAACCGTATTAAGCAGGGTAAGGCTCTTATTGCTATTGGTACTCGTAGCGCTGTGTTTGCGCCTTTTTCTAAAATTGGTTTAATAATAATCGACGAAGAACAAGAGCATACCTATAAGTCGGAAAAATCGCCGCGTTTTCACGCGCGTGATCTTGCGCGATTTCGGTCAGTGTATCATAAATGTCTTTTGTGTTTGGCTTCTGCCACGCCTTCGGTAGAAAGCTACAGCAACGCGCTTTCGGGCAAATATAAGTTATTTACCTTAAAAGAACGCTACGGTAAAGCGGTATTGCCAGATGTTCACATTGTTGATATGAAAAAAGAACTTAGTGAGGGTAATTCTTCGGACATAAGCCGTGAGCTTGCTCTAAGAATTGATAACGCACTGTCCGATAAAAAACAGGCAATCATTCTTTTGAATCGAAGAGGGCACAATACCTATGTCAGCTGTAGCAGCTGTGGATGGGTAGCAAGCTGTGATAACTGCAGTATCTCACTAACCTATCATTCAGCAAATAAGCGTCTTATGTGTCATTATTGTGGCGCATCACACGCGGTGCCCCAAAAGTGTCCGGAATGCAAAGGCGAATTTTTTCACTTTTCGGGCTCGGGCACTCAAAGGCTTGAGGATGAACTTAAAATATTGTTTCCAAAAGCACGCATCCTCAGACTTGATGCTGACAGTACTGCTACGAAAGATTCATATTCAAATTATCTTTCGGCATTTGCCAATGGTGAATATGATATAATGATTGGCACACAGATGGTGGCAAAGGGCCTTGATTTTCCTAATGTTACCGTTGTTGGTGTAATTGGCGCCGATCACGCTTTGTACAGTGATGATTACCGTGGATTTGAGCGCACGTTTTCACTGCTGACTCAGGTTGTCGGACGTGCAGGGCGGGCTGAAAATTCAGGTGTTGCGGTAATACAGACCAATGATACCGAAAATAATATTATAACTCTTGCACAGCAACAGGATTACAATGCCTTTTTTGAAGAAGAAATTGCAAATCGAAAACTTATGATTTTTCCACCATACTGTGATATTTGTATGATCTATGTGCAATCCTTTAATGCTGATATTGCAAATGAAACAATTAATAATATCTTTGCAAACATAAAACAGTTAGTTGCAGACGAGTATAGTGATATAAAGCTTATTATTTTAGGACCATCACCCGCATCGGTGCCTAAGGTAAATAATAAATATCGATACCGCATTATTATTAAAGCAAGAAACAGCATGCGTTTTCGTGATATGATTCGTACTGCTGTCGATATTAAACTAAAAAAAGATACTTACATAGGTGTTGATATCAACCCTGAAAACATTATTTAAAAAAGAGGATAGATATGGCAAAACGCAATATTGTAAAAATTGGTGATGATGTGCTACGCAAAATATGTCGCACACAGCTTAACTTTGATGAAAAATTACATCAAACACTTGACGATATGAAGGAAACAATGTATGACGCCGAAGGCGTTGGTCTTGCAGCGCCTCAGATTGGCATTTTACGTCGATACTGTGTAATTGATGTGGGTGATGGTGTAATTGAACTTATAAACCCTGTAATTACCGAAAAAAGCGACGAAACACAGACGGGCAACGAAGGGTGCCTTTCAATTCCTGACAGAAGTGAGATTATAACACGTCCTATGAAGGTGAGTGTACGCGCGCAGAACAGATACGGTGAAAATATAACCGTAACAGGTGAAGGATTAAAGGCTCGTGCGCTTTGTCATGAAATTGATCATCTTGACGGTGTGCTTTATATTGACCACGCAAAAAGGAGATAAGTTAATTTATGCGTATTGTTTTTATGGGTACTCCCGATTATGCGGCTGTAACTCTTCAAAAACTTATTGATGAAAGATATGAAATAGCGGCTGTTTTTGCTCAACCCGATAAACCGGTTGGTAGAAAACAGATTTTAACTCCGCCTGAAACCAAAGTTTTAGCAGAAAAATACAACATTCCTGTTTATCAACCAAAAACTTTACGTGATGGCGAGGCATACAAAATTTTAAGTAAACTTAATCCCGACGTAATTGTTGTTGTTGCATATGGAAAGATACTACCAAAAGAAATTTTAGATTTGCCTAAATATGGTTGTATTAACGGACACGCATCACTTTTACCACACCTTCGTGGTTCTGCTCCCATACAATGGGCAATCGTAAATGGTGACAAGCAGACTGGTGTTACAACACAGCTGATGGATGAGGGAATTGATACAGGTGATATCTTAGAAACGGCAGTTGTTGATATCGGTGACGAAGAAACCGCAGAAGAATTATTTGACAGATTGTCTGTTATATCTGCCGACTTAATGGTTTCAACACTAAAAAAAGCAATGGCGGGTTTACTTAATCCAACAAAGCAAGATGATAGCGAAGCCACATATGCGCCTATTATAAAAAAAGAAATGGCACATCTTGATTTTTCAAAAACTGCTGATGAAATATGCAACCTGGTACGCGGATTTTATTCATGGCCATGCGCATTTTGCTTTATAAACGATAAGCGTATAAAGGTTATTAAAGCAAAAAAGTCAAATCTTTCTGCTGATGAATGCGGTGTAGTAATAGCGTGTGATGAAAAATTAGTTGTATCTTGTAAGGATGGCTCTGTGGAGCTTGTAACAGTTCAACCCGAAGGCGCTAAAATGATGTCAGCCGCGCAAATGCTGAACGGTCACAAAATACCTGTAGGGTTAAAGGTTAATTAATATGGCAAATGCAAGAAAAATAGCCCTTAAAGCGTTGTTAGAGGTACGAGGTCAGGCATATTCAAATATAACACTTAATAAATTTTTAAATGAGGCAGACATATCTGCCGCTGATCGCACACTCACTACGGCACTTTTTTACGGTGTGTTAGACCGAACAACAACCCTTGATTATGTGCTTTCAATGTATATTAAATCATCGCTTAAAAAGGTCCCGACAACTGCGCTTGAGGTTTTGCGCGTGGCACTTTATCAGATAATGTATATGGATAAAAT
>JAZSBS010000141.1:0-5194 GCA_045602525.1 Acutalibacteraceae bacterium | reverse complement strand
AGCTTTGTAAATGAGAAGGCATACTTACCAAGTTTCACCTTTTTGTCAAGAGCAGGAAGCTCGGTTATTGATGCTTCAAAGAAAGCATAATCACCAATTTCTTTAAGTTCACCTAATGTAACGGTTACAAGGCTCTTGTTTGATGCAAGACCGTATTCACCTATCACAGTAACTTCATCCATAATAACCGATGTGATTTTTTGGTTATGTGAAAATGCGCCCTTGGATATCTCGGTAACCTTTTTATCGCCTATGCTTTCGTAGGTGAATTCACCTTCCAACAGCGGCGATACAGCAATTAATTTTTTACTATCGGCAGATAGGATATAATCCTTTTTTTGCACCTTATAGTTTTTATTGCCGTCTTCAATTTCAAATTCAGAAATCTTGGTATCCCTGAACGCGAATACACCGATATCATTAACATTTGAACCGATGGTAACCTTTTCTAAATCGTCGCATTCATAGAACATACCTTCGGGAAGAACGGCAGAATTTACATAAAATTCTTCGAGTGATTCACAGCCGGTAAATGCGTACGCTCCGTACTTAACCTTTTTTGCATTTATTGTAACATCTTTAAGTTTTTTGCAGCCTGCAAATGCGTACTGACCAACAGAATAAAGGTTTTCACCAAGAACAATACCCTTAAGCTTTTGATTTCCTGCAAACGCATAGTCAGAAATTACGCAAGCAGAAGAAAGTTCTAACGTATTGCGAAGATCGCAATTTTCAAATGCATTCTGGTTGATGACTTTAAGGTTATTTTCACCGCTGAAGGTAATCTTTTGAAGCGCAGTACAACCGTAGAAAGCACCGTAATCAATTGATTCAAGTGTTGACGGGAACACAACCTCTTCAAGTGCTGTAAGGTTAGCAAATGCATAAGACGCAATACTTTCAACACCCTCAGGAATTACAACCTTTGTAATTGTGTTGTCACCAATAAACCAAGCCTTTGATGTTTCGGCATCGTCAAAAGCAAGTTCTTCTTCGG
Source organism: Acutalibacteraceae bacterium (assembly GCA_045602525.1). GTDB lineage: Bacteria > Bacillota > Clostridia > Oscillospirales > Acutalibacteraceae > UBA737. The sequence goes on along the minus strand of JAZSBS010000141.1, from coordinate 4,197 downwards.
TTTTCATAATATACTCAAAGTTAGAAAATGCAAACTGACCTATTTGAGTAAGAGAAAGATCTTCGGGTATATCAACAAGACCGCCGTTGCCGTAATAATGTGTAAGGCTTGCTCCCGTTGTTACATACGGATCCTTAACCTCAACATTAACAGTTTCTGAGTAGTATGTGCTTTCGTCATCAAGTAAAACCTTAACAGTAACAGAGGCAAAGCCTTCTGCCTCGGCAGTAACGACACCGGTATTATCAATCTTAACAATACTTTCATTGCTACTTTCAAAGGATACCGTTGTATCGTTTTTGAAGAATGAATCAAGCGAATAATTAAGAACAACCGACTCTGATGGATACATCTCTAACTTGTAATTTCCTTCAAAGAAGTTTGTACTTCCTGTATCCCCTAACTTTTTATCTTCATTTTCTAAAATGTAATATGCCTTATTGGTATAGAAACCGTCAAGATTAAATACATCTGCGACCGGTTTATCATATCTGCGATAACCATCATCACCCTTTTCAAGCACAGTAACATTAAATGTAACGCTCTTACTGTTTGTAGGATCCTGCGCCTTAATAATGGCAGTACCGCTTTTCACAGCAACAAGTTTATTATTTACCACGCGAACAACACTGGGCTTTGATGATGAGTATTCAAGTAATTCTACCCATTCGGTATCAGGAGTTATTACGGGTTCTAAGGTGTAAACCTCGTTAGGACTAAGGGTAAGTCCCTCCTCGAGACCCTCGAAATAAAAGTCGGTAAAATCATCCGGAAGCGCTAATTCATATGTAGCATAATTAAGCGCATAGTCATACGCGTTAATGATAAATGTATTTTTTGTGGTAGCTTTATTTTTTATATCATAGATATAGTCAGTAAGCTCAAAAGTAACCTTGGTTGTGCTATTACGCTCTGAATATACAGGTGTCATATATTGTTCCAGAGTCTTCATAGCAGGACCAACATTGCCGTCAGCATCTGCTTCTTCGGTAACATAACCTATCTGTGAGCACATAGAATAATGATTATCATAAATCATTACATCAGCGTACAAACGATTTTTTTTGAGTGTTTTATCGTATTCATAACGATACTCGACATCAGTAACGGTAGGTGCTTCAAAGTCAGCAACTAACGGGAATTCAAACACATTGTTTTCGTTGGTTTCAAGACCGCCGTCACCATAATCGACATAGCCTACAAGTCTTACGGTGTACTCACTGTTATTTTCAAGATTGTATTCAGTTGTGTCAAATTCAATCTTAACGTTAGACGGATAAATAGACGCGCCACCATCGCTGTATGACTTGCGGATATCTTTTTCTACCTTTTCAAAAACAACGTCACCAGTTATATCGTCTGTAATAGTAATTTCAATTTTTGCGGCATTTCGCAAAAGACCTGCCCAGACAAAGCGAAGTGAGTGAATTGTACCAACCTGATTAGAAAGAGCCACATAATTTTCATTTGCAGAAATCACCATATCATCAGGATCCTGCAAGAAATAATAGGAACCAAGATAGCTTACATAGTCATCACTAACGCCACCCACAGGACGTGTAGCGTAAGCATCTGCTTTTACCTTATCCTCTTCATCAATACCGTCGTCGAGCTCATCGGCATTGGTATCGTAGTATGTAAGGTCAAATAAAGGTGCCTTTGTCCAATCACCATAAAATGCAAGATAAGGAACGTTTAGGTCAACCTTTGTTCCCGACTTTGCGCTAAGTGTTACAAAGCCTTCAACATACATACCGTTTTCGAAGGATTTATCTAAGTATTCTTTATCTTTATCACCAAGGGTTATTTTAACCGTAACCTTTGCTTCTTTACCCTTACCAACTCGGACCTTGTCGCCACTTAATCTGCCACCATCAACAGAAATTACCTCAACCTTAGCGTCATCTAATAAATAGGCTTCTTCGGTAACGGTGGTTTCACCGGCGCTTGTTTTGGTTTCGCTAACGCCTTCGGTCATTACATAAGCGTCTACATTGTATGAAACTGCGCGTTTACCGGTGTTGTTAATGGTAAAGGTCATCTCATAAACGCCTGTTTTCTCTGGATCATCGCCTAACTCAAGCTTTGCCTTATCCATTACATTACCTTCTTCATCGGTAGTTGTAATGTATGCAGGAGATTTAATTGAATTAGTAAGATTTGCAAGACCAGCGCCCTGCTTTCTTACGGAATATGGCAATCCGTTTTTACCAAGAGCAATATCTGCAGTTGACATAAGCAAACAGTTAACCATTGTATTAACCGCCTGGTTATCGTCAGCAATCTCAGGGTAATTTTCAACAACATACTGGCGAAGAAGCACTACAACACCTGCAAGGTTAGGGCAAGCCATTGAAGTACCCGACAGTCTGTCGTAACTGCCGCCAGTAATTGAAGAAAGAATACTACCACCGTGCGCAGTGATTTCAGGCTTTATCTTAAGATCGGGAGTAGGTCCCCAAGATGAAAAGTCTGAAATAAAGGGACCTGATGTCTGCTTACGACTGATTTTAAGAGTACCATGACCCTTTTCGGCGAGCATCTCTCCGTCATCCTGTGAAATAGAGCATACCGCAAGCGCAGCATCGCCGACATTCATCTTAATGTCACCCGACACATTATTATAAATGATAATACCTGCGGCGCCCTGCTCTTCGGCAATCATTGCCTTTTCTTCAAAGGTATTGGAACCACGTCGAACAAGCGCAATCTTACCCTTTACATCAACACCGGTATAGTCAGCAGTACGACCAACACCAGGGATAAGAACATAATCAATTTTAATTGATTTCTTATCACCAAGCAAAGAATCATAAAAATTATTTTCTTCCGCAGAACCATTTGTTGACTCAACAAAGTATATAATTTTATTATCAAATTCAATGTACGGAGTTTCAGCGCCTGCGATTGAAGCAACCGACATAACGCCATCATATGTTGAAGGAGAACCAACAGTACCTGTATCGGGGTTGGATGTAAGTCCTAAGTTACCGTTTTTTTCAGAGCTATATGCCGAATTGTAACTGTTTGAAGCAGCAACAACCATACAAATACCTGAATCACGCAGCTTGTCATAAATTCCGTCAACTGCTTCTTCGTCGCTTTCACGACTAAAACCGCAAGCAGTTCCGATAGACATATTGATAACGTCAACGCCCAAAACTATACAGTCTTCAAGTGCGGCAAGAATCCAGGCTGTACGCGCAGTATCCATAACATCAGAGAAAATCTTCATTGATACTAACTGTGCATTGGGAGCTACACCGCGGATGGTATCATCGTTGCCGACAATAACGCCTGATACATGTGTACCGTGATTATTGTGTGTTGAATACGCATCAGAGTCAACATCAGCATAGTCAAAGTTATATGGAATTTTTTCGTTAATATATACGTCGTCAACGGTAAGACCGTCTAACTGCTCTGCGGCTACTGTATCTTTAATAACAGATGCAACATCTTCATAGGTAAGACCAAGTTTTTCAGAAGTAAAATTATCAACAGAAAAAGCAGTATGATTTGAGTCGATGCCAGTATCTAGTACGGCGACAACCATACCCGAGCCGTCATAACCAGAATCAGAACTGTCAAATATACCCGTATCAAAAACATCAACTGCGTTTTCAACAAGCTGAGTTTCACAGGTGTTGTATTCTTCACCCACGATAATGCTCATACCGCTACCAAGTGACTTACAGGTGTTTTCAAAATCTGAAGCTTTAATAATCAGTTCAAAACCACTTAAGATTGTTAAATACTCCTCACCTGTTTTGTAAGAAATATTCTGTTTATCAAGTGCGGATAAAACATCGGCTTTATCCTTTGCAAGATTTTGCTTTGCTACTTTAGCATAGTCACTGATTAAAGCAAAATCAGCAAGACTCATCTTTTTATCGGAGTCTTCGTAGGCATCCATAACGGCAATATCATCGGTGGTAACGATAACCGAAATCTCATCGTTATCGTTAATAGTATCAGGCAATTCGAATACAACTGAATTGTCAAAATACTTAGAGTAGTCCAGTGCAATATTGTCAATTTTTTTAATGTCAGGATTATTATCATTACCAATGGCAGATACCTGCGACAGTGGTAGTGAGCCAAGAGTTATTACAGCAGCTAAGGTAGTAGCGGTGATTCCCTTAACAAATTTGTATAGTCTTGAAAAATTCATATTATTTAAAAATCTCCCTTGAA
>JAZSBS010000140.1:0-10543 GCA_045602525.1 Acutalibacteraceae bacterium | reverse complement strand
AAAACGTATCTATGAACGTCGAGCATATAAGAACAGGCTCGATAGCGCTTGATATGGCGCTTGGTATAGGCGGTATTCCACGAGGCAGAATAATAGAAATCTATGGACCTGAGTCTTCGGGTAAAACTACGCTTGCGCTTCACTGTGTGGCAGAGGCGCAAAAGGAGGGCGGCACCGCTGCATTTATCGACGTTGAACACGCGCTTGACCCTGTGTATGCCGCAGCGCTCGGTGTAGATATTGACAGCCTTTTGGTATCTCAGCCCGACAGCGGTGAGCAGGCACTCGAAATTGCCGAGGCTCTTGTACGTTCAGGTGCTATTGACATAATCGTTGTTGACTCGGTAGCAGCACTTACAACACGTGCTGAAATTGAGGGCGAAATGGGTGATAACCACGTAGGACAGTTGGCCCGACTTATGTCACAGGCAATGCGCAAGCTTACAGGCGCGCTTTCAAAATCAAATTGCAGCGCAATATTTATTAACCAGCTTCGCGAAAAAATCGGAGTTATGTACGGCAACCCCGAAACCACTACAGGCGGTCGCGCTCTTAAGTTCTATTCAAGTGTGCGTATAGATGTACGCAAGATTGAAACACTTAAAAACGGCAGTGAAATTATTGGTTCGCGTACCAGAGCTAAGGTCGTTAAAAATAAAGTAGCGCCACCATTCCGTGAGGCAGAATTTGACGTTATTTACGGCAAGGGCATCTCAAAGGTTGGCGAGCTTGTAGATATGGGCCTCGAGCTTGAGGTGTTAAAGCGCTCGGGCGCTTGGTTCTATTACGGCGAAACCCGCATAGGACAGGGCAGAGATAATGTAAAGCAGCTTTTTGAGGACAACCCTGAGTTTGCTGCCGAAATCGAAGAAAAGGTTCGTGCCCGCTACGCCGAGATAATGGGCGCCAAGGGCAAAAAAGACGTACTCGCAGATGACGAACCCGTTATTATGCCTGTAGAAGCAAAGCAACCCGTTGAAATTAAACACAAAAAGGTAAATATTGATATAGCGGTTGACGATTAATGAAAATTGTCGAAATAAAAAAAGATAAAAACCATACCGTAAAGGTAAGCTTTATGGGCGGAAAATGTTTTAATTTTGATTTAGATTTCTGGAATTCGCTTTGTCTTCACGAGGAGGACAGTATCGGTGAACAGGATTTAAATTTTTATCTTGCTGAGTCTGATTATATTCGGGCTAAAAATCGTGGCATATGGTTTTTGGACCGCGCCGATTACAGCGAAAAAACACTTTATGAAAAAATCGTTGCAGGCGGCATTTGCTCGAGTGCGGCCGCCCGCGCGATAGCCCGAATAAAAGAGCTTGGTCTTATAGATGACAGAAAGTTGGCGTCACGCCTTGCAGAGCAGATGAGCGATGCCAATATATCAAAACGCGAAGCGTATGCCAAGCTTTATCAAAAAGGCATACCGACAGATATTATCAAAGCGGTATTGGAAGAAACCGAATTTGACGAGCTTTCACAGATAGAGGCTGTGATACAAAAGAAATACCGTAACAAAATGTCTGATGCCGACGACATACAAAAGGTATATGCCGCGCTTATCCGCAAAGGGTTTTCATATTCTGCGGTGCGCGAGAAAATAAAAAATTACACACAAGAAATTGAAAATTACGAGGAATATTGATGTACAAGGTTAGTATGGTGTCGCTTGGTTGTCCGAAAAATCAGGTCGATGCCGAAATGATGCTATATTCACTAAAAGAAGCAGGCTTTGAAATTGGTGTGCCCGAAGCGGATGCCGATGCAATAATCATTAATACCTGTGGCTTTATTGAGGAAGCCAAAAGCGAAGCAATTGAAAACATTTTAGAAGCAGCGCAGTATAAACGTGACGGTAACTGTAAGGCGGTTATAGTTACGGGCTGTCTTGCTGAACGCTATCGTGACGATGTTACCACCGAAATACCGGAGGCAGACGTGTGCGTTGGTATCGGCTCCAACAGCAATATTGCACAAATTGTTAAAGACGCAATTAAGGGCAAGGCTCAAAACAGTTACGGTGCGAAAGAAGCATTAAATTTAAATGGCAAACGAATTTTAGGTGGATGGCCGTTTACAGCATACTTAAAAATAGGTGACGGTTGTGATAACTGCTGCACCTATTGCGCAATACCAAAAATTCGAGGCAGAATGCGAAGCCGCTCTATCGAAGATTGCGTAGCAGAAGCACGTGAATTAGCCGCAAACGGCGTTCGCGAGCTTATAGTTGTGGCACAGGACACCACCGCTTACGGTATCGACCTTTACGGCGAGAGTAAGCTTTGTGAGTTGCTATCAAAGCTTTGTGAAATTGATGGTATAGAATGGATAAGAACGCTTTACACATATCCCGAGCGTATAACCGATGAACTTTTAAAATTGATAGCAAGCGAAGAAAAGTTGGTTAAATACCTTGATATTCCTATTCAGCATGTAAACGGTGAGATACTAAAACGTATGAACCGTCGCGGAGACAAGCAATCGCTTACTGCTTTGATTAACAAAATCAGAGCAACCGTACCCGATATTACACTTCGCACAACACTTATCACAGGCTTCCCGGGGGAGACCGAATCGCAGTTTGAAGAGTTGCACAAATTTGTGCGTGAGGCGCAGTTTGATCGTCTTGGTTGTTTTACATATTCTGCCGAAGAAGGAACTATAGCGGCAGAATATCCCGACCAGATTCCAAACCAAACAAAGCAAGACCGCGCCGAACACATTATGGAGACCCAGTTGGATATAGCCGGCGCTAAAAACAAGGCAAAAATCGGCACCGTTCAAAAGGTACTTATCGAGGGTTGGGACGAGTATATTAAATGTTACTACGGCAGAAGCTCTGCTGACGCACCTGAAATTGACGGTAAGGTCTTCTTTGTGGCAAAGAAACCGCTTGTAATAGGTGACTTTGTAGAAGTTCAGATAAACGATGTTATTGAGTATGATTTATTAGGAGAACAGATATGAACACGCCAAACAAATTAACACTCGCTCGTATGATAGCAACACCAATATTTATGGCCACAATGCTTATAGATTTTCCATATCACTATCTGGTGTCACTTGTTCTTTTTGCAGCGGCATCTCTTACTGATATGATAGACGGTAAAATGGCAAGAAAATATAATCTTGTAACCGATTTTGGCAAATTTTTAGACCCGCTTGCCGACAAAATGCTTACAACCTCCGCTTATTTGGGATTTATGTTTTTGTTTGCAAAAAACGGCGCTTACGGCTGGCAGATGACAACAATAGTATTTATTGTTTTATTCCGTGAATTTATGGTGTCTTCCCTTCGACTTGTTACCGCAAAGAGCGGACTTGTTGTAGCGGCAAACATTTGGGGTAAACTTAAAACCGTATCACAAATGGTAGGTCTTGTGGCGGCATTGTTCTTGTACACACTTATGCTTGATTTTGGTCTCTCACAGATACAATCCGTTTGTGATATAATAATAATGGTACTGTTCTGGATTTCGGCAATACTTTGTGTAATTTCAGGACTTATTTATCTGAACGAGTGTAAGGACTATATAAATTCGTCAAAGTAACCCTTGGAGTTGATGTAATTGTTTGATTTATTAAAAGAAGATATTCAGGCTATCAAAGACCGAGACCCTGCGGCAAAATCCTCTTTGGAGATTTTTCTGCTGTATCCCGGTCTTAAAGCCATTAGAATGCATCGTCGTGCGCATAAGCATTATCTGAAAGGACATAGCTTTCGCGCAAGATATATTTCACAAAAGGCGGCGCGAAAAACAGGAATAGAAATTCACCCGGGCGCTACCATTGGTAGACGCTTGGTTATTGACCACGGTACAGGTATTGTTATTGGTGAGACCACTGAAATTGGCGACGATGTACTTATCTATCAGGGCGTAACGCTTGGTGGTACGGGTAAAGACATTGGTAAGCGACATCCAACTATCGGCAATCGCGTTATGATAAGCGCCGGCTCAAAGGTGTTGGGACCTATTACCATAGGTGATGATTCGCGCGTAGCGGCAGGCGCCGTTGTGCTTAAAGATGTACCGCCTAATTCCACGGTGGTGGGTGTTCCCGCACGAGTGGTTAGACAAAACGGCAAAAAGGTTGATGTCCAACCGCTTGACCAAATTCATATACCTGACCCTGTTCAATTGGAAATTGATAAGATAAACAAAAAACTCAAAGAGTTAGAGAAGCAAATAAAGGAGTAACCTCATATGAAAATTTTTAACACTCTGACACGCAGCAAAGACGAGCTTGTGCCCATAACACCGGGCGAAGTAAAAATATATGCCTGTGGTCCTACTGTTTATAACTATATCCATATAGGCAACGCACGCCCGCTTTGTGTGTTTGACGTGTTGCGTCGTTACCTTGAATGGCGCGGTTACAAGGTGAATTTTGTTCAAAACTTTACCGATATTGACGACAAGCTAATCAAAAAAGCAAACGAGGAAGGTATTACCGTACCCGAGGTTGCCGAAAGATTTATAAAGGAATTCTGGGTAGACGCAAAGGGACTTAATGTGCGCGAGGCCACTGTTCACCCGCGTGCCACCGAAAACATAGACGAAATACAGCGTATTATCAGCGAACTTGTAGAAAAAGGTTATGCCTATGCTGCGGGCGGCGATGTGTATTTCCGTTCTAAAAAATTTGACGAATACGGCAAGCTTTCACATCAGCCGCTTGAGGATTTAGAGGCTGGCGCACGCATAGCTACCGATGATATAAAGGAAGACCCAATGGACTTCTGCCTTTGGAAAGGCGCAAAACCTGGCGAACCATATTGGGAATCACCGTGGGGACAGGGTAGACCCGGTTGGCATATCGAATGCTCAGCTATGGCAGAAAAGTATCTTGGAAAAACTATAGATATTCATTGCGGAGGTCTTGACCTTATATTCCCGCATCACGAAAACGAAATTGCTCAGAGCGAATGTGCGAACGGTTGCGATTTTGCTCACTATTGGATGCACAACGGCTTTATAAATGTTGATAATCATAAAATGTCAAAATCCTTGGGTAACTTCTTTACTGTGCGCGACGTTGCCGAAAAATACGGCTATGAGCCTATTCGCTATCTGATGATTTCATCACAGTACCGCGGACCAATCAACTACTCGGTAGATATTATTGAGCAGGGTAAAAATGCGCTTGAGCGTCTTTACACCTGCAGAAACAACATTGATTTTGCATTACAGAATGCGGCAGACGGCGGAGAAGCACCTGCATTTGTTGAAGATAGAAAGCAGGAGTTTATCACCGCTATGGATGATGACCTCAACACAGCCGATGCTTTGGCTGCAGTGTTCACGCTTGTTCGCGATATAAATACAGCGATAGCAAACGGCGCAGGAAAAGATACGCTTAACGCGTGTGCAGATGTGTTTGATGAGCTTACAGGGGTTTTAGGTTTGGTTTATAATCGCAAGACCGAAACCTTAGACCAAGAAATAGAGGACCTTATAGCAAAGCGTACCGAGGCTCGTAAAGCGCGTGACTTTAAAACTGCCGATGAAATTCGTGACAAGTTAAAAGAGATGGGCATCATACTTGAAGATACTCCACAGGGCGTAAAATGGACCAGAGCATAAAGCGCGAGCCCATTGGTGAAGGCAAGTTTATATATGTGTCTCCGCATCATACCTTTGGCACCGATGCGGTACTGCTTGCCAACTTTGCCAAGGCAAAGAAAAACGATAAGGCGGTAGATTTAGGCACAGGCTGTGGCATAATTTTGTTTTTAATGCTACGCGACAATAATTGTCAGACGGCTTTTGGCGTTGATATTTCAGCTGAAGCTATTGAGCTTGCAAGCAAGACAAAGCAAGAATTCGGCTTTGAAAAATTCACACCCGTTTTATCAGATTTAAAGGATTTAAAGGGCAAGGTGCCTTTTGGATGCAACACACTTGTTACCTGTAATCCGCCTTACAAGGCACCGTTGGCAGGAATTAAAAATCCCGACTCGGTTAAAAGCGTTGCGCGACACGAAGTGGAGTGCACACTTGAAGATATTATTGCTGTTGCCGCCAAGCTTTTACAAACAAATGGCAGACTTTGTATGTGTCAGCGACCAGAGCGGCTTGCCGAGCTTATGTCACTTATGCGTTTGTACAAGGTGGAGCCAAAAAGACTTCGTCTTGTGTGCAAATGTGTAGGATCTTCACCTTGGTTGGTGATGGTCGAGGGCAGACGCTGTGGCAATACGGGACTTACTGTAGAGCCTACTCTTTATGTCGAGGACAGCTCGGGTAATTTTTCAGAGGAAATGATACAAATTTACGGAAGCTATAAGGAAGCATATTTAAAATGAGTGGAAAACTTTATGTTTTAGGCACACCAATAGGCAACCTTGAGGATTTTTCACCAAGGGCTAAGCGAATTTTATCCGAGGTGGATTTTATTGCCGCCGAGGATACGCGTGTTACGATAAAACTTCTTAATCACCTTGGAATATCCAAGCCGATGGTAGCCTATTTTGAGCATAATAAAAAGGAACGCGGCAATGTTGTTATCGAGCGAATGCTAAAGGGTGAAATCTGTGCGCTTGTTACCGATGCGGGTATGCCCGCAATATCCGACCCTGGTGAAGATTTGATTCGCGAGTGTCACGAGTGCGGTATTGCGGTTGAGTCGGTTCCGGGCCCTACGGCATTTGCGACGGCGCTTGCGCTTTCGGGAATGCCAAGCGGTAGATTTTGCTTTGAGGGCTTTTTATCGGTTAACAAACCTTCGCGCAAACAACACCTTGATGAAATTAAAAATGAGCGCCGAACAATGATTTTCTATGAAGCGCCGCATAAACTTATAAAAACGCTTTCGGATATGTATGAAGTGTTTGGCGAGCGCAAAATTGCAATTGTTCGCGAGATTACAAAAATTCACGAAACGGTAATGCGGACAAGCTTTAGTGAAGCGATAGAATTTTATAAAACTCAAGAGCCGCGAGGCGAATATGTTTTGATTGTAGAGGGCGCACAAGAGGAAATAGAAATTTACACTTTACAAGATGCGGTAAATTTGGCAAAAAAATTGACAGACAATGGGTTGTCTGCCTCTGCGGCCGCAAAAGAGGCGGCAAATTTAACAGGTATTAAAAAAAGTGAAATATATAAAACAATGTTAGGGTAGGTAAAAATGAGATTTTCCGAAACAACGGTTAAAAGAAGCAACAACCTTCAGCTTATGCGTTTTGTTGCGGCAATAATGGTAATCTTTGCCCACTCGTACGCTATATCGGGAAGTGATTTGGGTTCGGATTTTATTAACCGACATACAAACGGAATAATATCGATAGGCGGAATAAGTGTAACGCTGTTTTTTCTTTGTAGTGGATATCTTATTTCGAAAAGCGTTTTTCGTACAGACAGGTTTGTCAATTATATAAAAGCAAGACTTATAAGACTGTTGCCGCCGCTTTGGTTTGTGGTTTTATTTTCGGTATTTTTAGGCGCTTTCATAACCTCTTTATCCTTTAAAGAGTATTTTGGTAATATAAGCACCTTTAAATATTTACTCAACGGCATATTGCTTCCAATCCACGATTTGCCAGGTGTTTTCGAATCAAACAAATATGGAACAACGGTCAATGGCGCATTGTGGACCTTGCCCGTAGAATTTGCCTGTTATGTTGCTTGCTTTATATTTTACAAACTAAAGCTACTTGATAAAAAAAGATTTTTTTATACAATACCAATTGTTGTTTTAGTGTTGATTTTTGAAAAATATTTGCCTGGTATATTAGGCTCGATGGTAAGACCGTGTGTGTTCTTTTACATAGGTATGCTTTACTATGTATATCGTGAGCATATTGAACTTAATATAAAGATAGTACCGATTTTGTTTTGCTTACTTATAGCGTCGTATTTCGTTCCAATTCTTATAAAGCCCGCTATGATTTTATTGTGGCCATACATTTTATTTACGCTTTGGTTTGCTATTCCACAATGCTCGGATAATATTGGAAAAATAGGAGACGTATCATACGGGCTATATTTATGGGGATTTGTTGTGCAACAATTTTTGTCACACATATTTGGGGGTAAAATGTCACAGTTACTCAATTTTGTTTTAGCTTCGATTATAGCGGTAGCGTTAGCTATAATAACCTTCTTATTGACAGAAAAGCCCTTTTTAAAAAAGAAAAAATGATTACGGTGGTGCAAAATGAACGACACGGATAATTTTGAATTTAACTTTGACGACAAGTACGAAGAAATTATTGCCGCAATGCAAAAAAAGCAGGATGAGGAATACGAGGATATTGTGTCTGATTCAAGCTTTAAAGGCGGAAAACACATATATGAGGACATCAGCTCAAGTTCATCAGGCAAATATAACAAAAAACAAAAGGGATTTAAGGCTTGGTGGTGTAATCTAACCCGCGGCAAAAAAGCAGCGCTTATCAGCGTGACAAGCGTTGTTTTGGTAATTGCTATATTGCTTGGGTGGTTCTTTAGTTATTTTAAATATAACTACAATTCGATAACCACCGACCCTGACGAACTGGGTTTTACAGACGTTAAAGAAAAAGGCGTTATAAATGTAGCGCTTTTTGGTGTTGACTCGCGTGACGAAACGGTATTTAAGGGAAATACCGACAGTATTATGATTTTAAGTCTTAACACCAATACTAAAAAGGTAAAAATCTTTTCGATTATGCGCGACACACTTGTACCTATGGAGTATAAGGGTGACAGTTATTTCGCCAAGATAAACTCTGCCTATTCAAAAGGACCCGAGCATGCGATAAAAACTATAAACCAGGTATTTGATTTGGATATTTCCGAATACGCAACGGTGAACTTCTACGGTATGACCGATATTATAGATGCCGTAGGCGGAATAACCGCTACCATTACCAAGGACGAGCTTACTTGGAAGGGCAACGATCATCCTAATCTTAACAACTGTATGGATGAGATTTGCCGCGAGATGGGGCTTAATCCCAAGGATTATTATATTCACTCGGCAGGTGAACAGACACTAAACGGTGTTCAGGCTGTGGCTTACGCACGTGTGCGCCACTGCACTACCGTTTGGGGCACGCGTGATGACTTTGGTAGAACCGATCGCCAACGCCACGTTATGCAGGAATTGTTTAATAAAGCAATCACTATGAAAAAAACACAGTATGTAAGTCTTGCAAAGGCGCTGATACCCTGTAGTGAAACGTCGCTTTCTTACACCGATATTGTGGGACTTGCAACAAATATATTATTGAGCTCACCTACTTTTGAGCAATATCGTCTGCCACCGTCAGAGTATCAGAGCGAATTTTTAATGAAAAGTCCATCGGGCTACGGTTCCGTAATATATTACGATATTGATTATGTAGCAAAGATGATAAATTCTATCATTTATGATGATGTATCTATGGAACAGTATATAGAGCTTAATCCTATTGAGCGAAATAATTGGTATTATGAAATGACGGGTACCAGCGGCAGAAGACCATCATCCACCACATCAAAGCCACAAACTATAACCTCAAGCGAAGAGCCAGTTGCTTCAAGTGAACCCGAAATTACAAGCAGTGAAGATGATATCTCGAGCGAAGAAGATACTTCAAGCGAGGTAAACACCTCAAGTGATGAAATTTCCAGCGATAATACTTCAAATGAGGATAACACATCAAGCGATACTTCAAGCAACGAGTCTACCGAAAGCACCGATAGTTCCACCACCGAAAGCACAGATAGTGAAAAACCTGACGGAAGCACCGACGGTACCACACCCGTAACACCGCCCGTTGCTGAGGACCCCACCCAGAACACAACACCATAGCCAAAGGAGACGCAGCCGTGAAAGTTAAAAGTACTAATTGCGAAAGTTGTGCAAATTACGTATATGATGCAGAGTATGATGAGTATTTTTGCGACTGCCGTCTTGATGAAGATGAAATGGCGCGTTTTATGACTTCGCAAACCTTTAATTGTCCCTATTATAATTTTTACGACGAGTATAAAATTGTACAAAAACAAAACTGAGAGGCAAAAAAATGACACTTAAGATTTACGCTCTTGTAGCGGCGGTTATTACGCTGCTATCGGATATTCCGTTTGACATTTTTGGACAGCCGTATTCCTGGTGGCTTGTACCGGTAATTTTGTTGGCAAGTTTTATTGCGCTTATAATAGCACATTTGGTTGTTTTGGTTTTTGGCATACTTTTTGTAAACCTTAATAAACCGCCGAGAGACACCGATTTTTTCAGACTTTTGATTAAAGGCTTTTTGCAAATGGCACTACCGATACTAAGAGTAAAGGTACATATGACCGGGCTTGAAAAAGTGCCCGCTGATGAACCATTTTTGTTGGTGTGTAATCACATACACGACCTTGATCCCGCAGTAATTTATTATGCAGTGCCCGATTCACGACTTGCATTTATTGCAAAGCGCGAGGTGCGTGATCTTTTTCCGTTTGTGTATAAAGCGTTACATAAATTGGGCGGTTTGCCCATAGACCGCGAAAATAATCGTGAAGCGGCAAAAACTATAATCAATGCAACAAAACTTATTAAGGAAAAAACCAACTCGGTA
>JAZSBS010000139.1:0-5730 GCA_045602525.1 Acutalibacteraceae bacterium | reverse complement strand
AAATAAAACTGCCGCAAACAAAAGGATAGATAACGCCGTTTCCATAATTTATTCCCTTTCTTTAAAGTAAACCGTATATTTTTATTATAATATATAGTCGGAATACAAAATTGTCAAGTTGCAATTTTGTAATGATGGTTTGCGAAACACATTACTTCTTCACTATTACCTCTTACCTATTACTTATATAAAAAGTCCCCGACAATTGTCGAGGACTTTTTATATATTAAAGGGGCTGTAATCGGTAGTCTTAAAGATAGCAAGCCGCTACCGCCGATAAAGCAGGATATCCGTCGCTTACCCCTGCTTTATTGTATGCCAAAATTATTCAATTGGTGACTTGCGAACAAACAATACGCCCAATGTATTTGCGCCGCAGTGTGATGATACTGTACAACCGGCGCGTGTCAGGAACACTTCTTTAAAGATACCTGTAGCCTTAACCTGTTCTACAACAGCATCAACAATCTCGGGGTCACAGCCCGCATGTGTTACAAACACACGGCTTGTGTCAATATCGTTAACATTTGCAAGACGCTCATTTACATACTCTGTAAGTACTCGACCGTAAACGCCACGATATTTTTTACCAACGCCCATAACGCCGTTTTTAACCTCAATACAGGGTTTTAGTTTAAGCAGATTTGCTCCCAGCATAGCAAGCGCCGAGCAACGTCCACCTTTGTGAAGATATTCAAGGCTGTCAATAACAAATGAAGCGTCTACGCAAGGAGAAATTTTTTCAAGTTCTGCAACAATTTCAGGCGCAGTCATACCGCTTTTTGCCATTTCGGCAGCCGCCACCACCTGCAAGCCGCCACCTGTAGACAGGTTTTTGGAATCCACTACATAAACATTTTCAAATTCCTCTGCCGCAAGACAGGCATTGCTGTAGGTAGATGACATAGTAGAACTGATTGTAAAATGAATTACCGCGGCACCGTCTTTAGTAAGGTCGGCAAAATAGTCAATACACTCGCCAACGTTTGCAGCAGTGGTTTTCGGCAACTCGCCTGTTTTTGCATGGTGAGCATAAATTTCGTCCGGATTAATGTCAACACCGTCACGGTAAACCTTATCACCCAAAGTAACGCCAAGGGGAATAATTTTTATGTCATATCTTTCTTTAAGCTCTGCACTTAAATCGCATGTACTGTCGCTTGATATAATAATTTTAGCCATATTAATCCTCCAAAATCAAATTACAAAAGCATTATAACATTAAATTATTAATAAAACAACATATTTTTATTCGTAAATTATTACGTATTCATATTCGCCCAAAACGATTTTATCATCTACACACGATTTTCCAAACACTTTTTTACAGTGCTTAAATTCATCAGGTACTACAATATCAACCGCATCACAACCGCGATTTACTGCTATAAATGCTCTGCCGTTTTCATTTGTGCGAGTATAAGAGATAACGTTTGCATTAGCAAACACAGTGTAAAAATCGCCGTTTGTAAATGCCTTGCAATCTCGTCTCACACTACCCAAGGCCTTGTAAAAATCAATAAGGCTTTGATTTTCACTTCCCCAAGGATATGTCGCCCGACAAAACGGATCGCCATATCCCTCTACTCCTACTTCATCACCGTAAAACAACGACGGCACACCAGGTAGTGTGTACTGAATAACGGCCGCTGTTTTAAGACGCTTAATGCCCTGTTCGCATTCAAGTTCTGACAGTTTTTGACGCGCCTGCCAATCACGGTTGCCAATAAAACTATCTTTTTTCCCAAGTATTGTAAGCATACGCGCGGTGTCGTGAGTACCCAAATGATTCATAAGCGTGTCCACCGAACACTTGGGATAATTTTCAAGTACGGTATGCACCGTTTCTGACAGCACATCCCCACCGCCTTGCTTTACAAAATTTAAAATGGCGTTTGCAAACGGGTAGTTCATAACGCTGTCAAGCTGGCTTCCACGCAAAAACTTGCGCCGTACACCGTAGCTTATTTTGTTGCTGGCATCCTCCCAGACCTCTCCCAAAATATATGCGTCTGGATTTTCACTTTTTACAGCCACGCGCAATTTATCTAAAAATTTATCAGGTAGCTCGTCGGCAACATCAAGTCGCCAGCCTCCAATACCCATTTTTAGATATTTGCGCAAAATGCCATTTTCGCCTGTTATATATTCGGTAAAGTCGTCGTTGTCTTCGTTGGTTTCGGGCAGAGTTTTAACTCCCCACCAAGCGTCGTAACCATTGGGATAATCATAAAACTTAAACCACTGGCGATAGGGTGAATTTGGGTCTCGATATGCGCCGCCTACGCCATAACGACCATTGCGGTTAAAATAGATGCTATCGTCACCTGTGTGAGAAAAAACACCGTCAAGTAAAATTTTTATACCGTGCTTTTGAGCAGATTTGCAAAGCTTTTGCAAATCTTTTTCATCACCTAAAAGGCTATCAATCTTTTCGTAATTTGCAGTGTTGTAGCGATGGTTCGAATGTGCCTCAAAAATAGGGTTTAAGTAAACACAACTAACACCCAATTCTTTTAAGTACGGAAGTTTTTGGCGTATACCCTCAAGGTCTCCGCCGTAATAATCATTACCCAATGAGCAGATCCCGTTGTTTTGTCTATGCTCGGGAATTTTAGCCCAATCCCTACATACAAAACGATCGTCAGGTACATCTTTTTTAACCGCGCCCGAATTATAAAATCTATCGGGAAAAATCTGATAAATAATACCGCCCTTAAGCCAATCGGGTGTGGTAAAGTCACGGTCATATACTGTAAGCTGAAAACGCTCACCCTGATTTTGCGACACAACACCCAATCCGTGTTTGCTCTTTATCACGAAAAACTCACCGTAAGCGCTTGTATACCTAAAATCATACCAATAAAGACCGTTAACAGTGACAATTTTGCAATCGTAATACCGATAATCACCTATCCATTCGGCAGACGTCATCGGTAATTCACAAACAGAATTATCGGCTTCGTTTACTACACGCAAAAAGGCTTTTTCAACACACGCATCCTTATGCAACAATAGCCGTAGCCGCAGGCTTTCACCCGCGGGTACGGCTCCCAAATGCGATCTGTATAAACTGTTTCTCGAGTCATACGGATAGTAATTCATATTATTTCACTTTATTTAAATGCCAGATATTCTTTGCGTAGTCATCTATTGAACGGTCCGCTGCAAATATACCTGATTTTGCAATGTTAGTAAGCGACATTTTGTTCCACACATCAGGCTGATTATAAAGCTCCATAGCCTTTTTGTGCGCCTCACAATAGTCGGCATAATCAGCAAGGGCCATATAGGTGTCGATATTTTTAAGTGTATTATAAATATTATCAAATTGCTTGCCATCAATACCCTTACCTATAAAGTCAAGCGAATTGCGCAAATCAGCATTGTTGTTATAGTATGAAAGTGGTGAATAACCCGTCTTTTGAATTTTTAGTACCTCTGGTGTCTGCATACCAAAAATAATGATATTATCGTCACCCACTGCTGAGTGAATTTCAACGTTAGCTCCATCTTCGGTGCCAAGGGTTATTGCGCCGTTCATCATAAATTTCATGTTGCCGGTACCCGAGGCCTCGGTAGAAGCAAGAGAAATTTGTTCGCTGATTTCGGCTGCAGGTATCATAAGCTCTGCAAGTGTTACGCGATAATCCTCAAGGAATAACACCTTCAACTTATCATTTACAGCGCGGTCATTGTTGATAATAACCGATAATTTGTAAATCATCTGAATTATCTCTTTAGCAAACAGATATCCTGCCGCCGCCTTAGCGCCAAAGATATATGTCTTGGGTGTAAAAGGTGCATTTGGATTATTTTTTAGATAGAGATAATCAGTTATAATATGAAGCGCATTCATATGCTGACGCTTGTATTCGTGAAGACGTTTAACCTGCATATCAACAACAGAGTTGGGATCGATAGTAACACCCATATTATCTTTAACATAATTTGCAAGTCGCACTTTATTGGAAAGTTTTATTTCTGCAAGCTTATTTAAAACCGTTTTGTCATCCTCATACGCCATTAATTTTTCAAGTTGTGACGCATCCTTAATAAATCCATCACCAATAAGCTCGGAAATAAAAGCCGTTAACTCAGGATTTGCCTGACACAGCCATCTGCGATGTGCAATACCGTTGGTAACATTAGTAAACTTTTTGGGAGTCATCTTGTAATAATCGTTAAAGAGCTCATCTTTAATAATGTTACTGTGAAGCTTTGATACACCGTTTACGGTATGACAAGCGGCACAGCAAAGGTTTGCCATACGAACTACGCCGCCCTGTATAATTGCGGTGCGTTCAGCGAGACCAAAATCACCCGTTTTGGTAATAACCTCTTCGCGATATCTTCGGTCAATTTCCTGTACTATCTGATAAATGCGCGGCATTCTTTCTTTAAAAAGCGATACCTGCCAACACTCAAGCGCCTCTGCCATTATAGTGTGATTGGTGTATGCTACTGTACGAGTTACCAGATCCCAAGCCTTTTCCCAAGAGTAACCGCACTCGTCAAGGAGCAGTCGCATAAGCTCGGGGATAGCAAGGGTCGGGTGCGTATCATTTATATGAATTGCAACCTTGTCGGGAAGATTTTCAAGAGTATTATACTTTCGCATATGGCGGTTAAGAATATCCTGCACCGATGCCGACACCAAGAAATATTGTTGACGCAGACGAAGTGACTTACCCTCTGGATGTTTGTCTTCAGGGTAAAGCACCTTGGAAATTGCCTCGGCGGTAGCACGCTGCTCAATAGCTCTGACATAATCGCCCTGACTAAATGCCGACATATCAAAATCCTGACATTCGGCGCTCCAAAGGCGCAAAACGTTTACCGTCTTACCATCCTTACCCGCACATTTAAGGTCATAGGGCATTGCGCGAACATTATGATAATCCTTGTGCTCTACGTGATGGTAATTGTTATCCCACCAATCGTCAATATAGCCGTCAAAATGAACATCTACAGCAGAGTGTGGACGGGGTTCAAGCCAAACCTCTCCACCCGGTAGCCAGAAATCAGGCATTTCGGTCTGCCAACCGTCTACCAACTTTTGACGGAAGATACCAAGCTCATATTTAATACAGTAACCCATAGCCGAATAACTACTGCTTGAAAGTCCGTCAAGGAAACAAGCCGCCAGACGACCAAGTCCTCCGTTGCCAAGACCTGCATCGGGCTCAAACTCAAACAGATTATCAAGGTTTACCTTGTAGCTCTTAAGTGCTTTGCGCATATTTTCGGTAAGGTCAAGGTTATAAAGGTTGTTCTTAAGTGAGCGACCCATCAAGAACTCCATACTTAAATAGTATATAGTTTTGCTTTCTTGCTCATCAACAGCCTTTTTAAACTGAGCCTTGCGTTCGCTCATAATATCAAGCAACACAAGAACAGTTGCTTTATAAAAAATATCGTCAGAAGCTTGATCGGGTGTTACACCGAAATTATGGGATAGCTTCTTTTCCAACATTTCTTTCAACTGTGTAATGGTATATTTGGTCATAAAAACATCTCCACAAAAAATATATAATTTTATATCATTATTATTTACATTAATATAATACAATATTCTAAAGCAATTTTCAAGTGTTATGAAAAAACAATATTTGCGTCTTTTTTTGTGTTTATTGCACAAAAAATATTAAAAAACAATGCTTTTAAAAATCAAATTTATGCATTTTAAACATATTTTTATTTGTTTTACTTCTCAACAAGGCTTTACTC
>JAZSBS010000138.1:0-20636 GCA_045602525.1 Acutalibacteraceae bacterium | reverse complement strand
TTCAAACAGGCAACGGTAGAACAGGTAAGTTTTACGGCTATATGAATTATGGTATCACACCTGATGTTGTAACTACCGCTAAAGGTCTTGGCGGCGGTTTGCCAATTGGCGCCGCAATTTTGGGCGATAGGGTAGAAAACGTTTTAGGCTTTGGTGATCACGGCTCAACCTATGGCGGTAACCCCGTATGTGCCGCAGGTGCGTTAAACGTTATAAATCGTATTGATGACACACTTCTTGCCGAAGTTTCTAAAAAGAGTGAATATATATTTGATGCACTTAAAAATGCTGATGGTATTGATTCAGTAAGCGGCATGGGTCTTATGATTGGCATTAAAACCACAAAGCCCGCCGCCGAGGTTGTAAAGGCCGCTATGGAAAAGGGAGTTTTGTGTCTTACTGCAAAAGATAAGGTGCGACTCTTACCTGCGCTAAATATTCCATTTAAAGAGCTTCAAAAAGCGATTGAAATTATTAAAGAGGTAGCAAGATGAACTTAAAGGGTAAAAGTTTTTTAAAACTGCTTGATTTTACAGGTGAAGAAATAGAAGGTCTTTTAGACCTTGCCGCAGAGCTTAAGGAAAAGAAACAATGTGGAACACTGCATAAATATTATGAGGGCAAAAATATAGCGCTTATATTTGAAAAGACAAGCACACGCACACGCTGTGCGTTTGAGGTGGCGGCTGCCGACCTTGGTATGCACCCGACCTATCTTGATCCAACGGGCTCACAGATAGGCAAAAAAGAAAGCATTGCCGATACAGCCCGAGTTCACGGAAGAATGTACGATGGTATCGAGTACCGTGGCTTCGGCCAGGACATAGTTGAAGAGCTGGCTAAATTCGCAGGTGTACCTGTTTGGAACGGACTTACAAACGAATTCCACCCAACACAAATTTTAGCTGACTTTTTAACCATTCGTGAACATTTCGGAAATTTAAAGGGCAAAAAGCTTGTTTATATGGGTGATGCCCGTTATAATATGGGCAACTCACTTATGGTGGGCTGTGCTAAAATGGGTATGCACTTTGTGGCTTGCACCAATAAAAAGTATTTTCCAGAAAGCGAACTTGTAAACAAGTGCCTTGAAATCGCAAAGACAACGGGCGCTATTATAGAGTTTAGCGAAAGCACTGATGCTGTCAAGGGCGCGGATGTTATCTATACAGATGTGTGGGTATCTATGGGCGAGCCTGACAGCGTTTGGGAAGAAAGAATCAAAGATCTTATGCCTTATCAGGTAAATAAAGCGCTTATGGATAAAGCAGGACAGCAGTGCCGATTTATGCATTGCCTGCCTGCATTTCACAATCTTGATACTACAATTGGCAAGCAGATTTATGAAAAATTTGGTATCGATTGTATGGAAGTTACCGAAGAAGTGTTTGAGTCAGAACAGTCAATAGTATTTGATGAAGCCGAAAATCGAATGCACACTATAAAGGCAGTAATTGCAGCTACAATATAAATAATTTAGCCCGTATTTTAACAAATACGGGTTGTTTTTTTGTGTGCTTAAATGTATAATAAACTAAAATAAATTATAACGAGGTGCGTTATGAGAAGAAGACAGGTACATCTTGATTTTCACACATCTGAACACATTGAGGGTATTGGTAGTAAATTCTCTAAAGAGAATTTTCAAGAGATGCTTAAAAAAGGTCACGTTGACTCTATAACGGTATTTTCAAAGTGCCATCACGGTTGGTCTTATCACCCTACAAAGGTTAATAAAATGCATCCGCATCTTAATTTTGACCTACTCGGGAGCCAGATAGAAGCGGCTCACGAAATAGATGTTAAAATCCCCGTTTATATTTCAGCAGGTTTCGATGAAAAAACTGCTACCTCTCACCCAGAGTGGTTGCGTTGGGACAAAATTCAATACAAAAACGGTGAGATTATTTACGACCCGCCAAGATATCACCAGTTGTGCCTTAATACGCCCTATCTTGATGAATTGCTTGCCGAGATAAAAGAAGTTTGTGAAAACTATGATGCAGACGGCATTTTCCTTGATATAGTACACGTTGACCCTTGTTATTGCGAAACCTGTCGTGCTGAAATGAAAAAACGTGGTCTTGATGTTAATAATCCTGACGATGTTAAAGTACTTGCAGAAGAGGTTTACGCTAATTATACGCGTCGCGTGCGAGAGACCATTGATTCGGTAAAACCGGGACTCCCTGTATTCCACAACGGTGGACACATTCGTCATGGCAGATATGATTTAGCGCACGCTAACACACACCTTGAACTTGAAAGTCTGCCAACAGGCGGATGGGGTTATGATCATTTTCCAATGTCGGCGGCATATGCTCGTACCTTGGGTATGGAATACCTTGGTATGACGGGTAAATTCCACAAGACGTGGGGTGAGTTTGGCGGATATAAGCACCCCAATGCTTTGCGTTATGAGATGGCACTTTCCGCAGCAAACGGTGCAAAATCTTCAATCGGTGATCAGTTGCATCCATCAGGACTTATGGATAATGCTACGTATACTCTTATAGGCACAGCTTATAAAGAAATAGAAGAGCGTGAGCCCTGGCTTGAAGGTTATAAAAACAAGTCTGATATAGCAGTTTTTTCAAGCGAAGCGTGGCAAAACTATAACGGTATTGCAAAACCAAGTTGGGAGTCTCTTAGTTGGAGTAAGGGTTGTTCGCGCATTTTACTTGAAAGTAACTACCTTTTTGATTTTGTTGATACCGAAACCGATATTTCGGGCTATAAACTACTTATATTGCCGGATATTTGCACTTTGGACGAAAAGCTTGCCGCAAAAATAAACAATTATATTGCAAAAGGCGGTAAGGTACTTGCAAGCTATGAGTCGGGTCTTAACACCGAAAAGAACGATTTTGCAATAGATTTTGGTTGTAAGTTCGAGGGTAATGGTGAGTATAAACCTACATATATTCGTCCTGACAGTGATATCGATTCTTTGGCGCAAGGCTCGTATGTTGTTTATGAGGACACAATGAAGGTGACCGCCACAAGCGGAAAATCTACCGCTATTATTGATAAGCCATACTTTAACCGTACCGCTGAACATTTCTGTTCACACTTGCATACTCCAAACAGTGGCGAAAGATATTCAGACGCAGTAGTAATGACACAAAACACCGCATATTTTGCCCACAAGGTATTTTATGAATACTATCAGCATGGTAGCATCTATACAAAAGAAATCGTTCGTGCGGCAATTGAAGCGCTTATTGGCGATGCTAAAACCGTTAAGACCAATCTGCCCGCACAGGGAGTGGTAACACTTACCGAAAATGGCGATAGTGTGGTTGTGCACACACTTTATGCCTCACCCGTTCGCCGCGGTGATAAGATTGAGATAATTGAGGATATTATCCCAATTTATAATATCACGGTTTCTCTCACAAGTGAAAAAGAGCCTAAATCTGTAACACTAGTACCCGAAAACATAGCACTTGATTTTGAGTATAAAGACGGAAAGGTAAGCTTTACAATACCTAAATTTGAATGTTGGCAGATGACAGAAATTAAATATTAAGACGGTTGTAAAAATGGCTGCCTCACTAAAATAAGTGAGACAGCCTCGTTTTATGTTTTATTTATATACCTTAAGCCAGTCAACTACGAGTTCTTGTGGTAGTACTTCATCCTTAACCTCGCCAAAGAATTTGCCGCTGCCTTCGGGACCGATATAGCAAGTAAACTTGATATATGCCGATTTAACATCGTCTACAGGAGCAATATTAGTGTTTGCTTTTGCGAGTTCGCCATTTACGTAGTAGTAAATACCGTATTCGTTCCACACACAAGAATATTCCTGATATTCACCATATTTAAATCCGGGGATTATGTAATGTTCGCCGAGTGAACTTTTTGTACTGCCCTGTGTTTCCCAGTCCCAACCCGGTTCCCAATAGTGCTCGGTATGAGCAGAACCCAAAGTATCGGGGTGGTTAAATATTTCCATAATGTCAATTTCACTGCAACCGTGGAAATCGTCACCCGTGTCGGTGCGTTTGAAGAAGTATTCGTCACAATACTTTCCCTCGGGCATAAGCCAAAATGCAGTAAAAAGACCTGTACGTGAACCGCTTGGATGTTTCATACGGGCGGTAAAGCAGCCGTATTTTTGTGAAAATTTGCCTTTTGTGCGAACACCTGCATCGGTGTACCAATATTCTTTGCCGTCTTGTATTATGGGTTTGTCTAACTTTTTAAACTCAAGACACAGCTGACCATTTTTGACATAATTATCCTGAACAGGTGTGATAGACAGAGGGGTCTTGGCGCCAAAGGACATACCCTCCCACAAATCAGTGTTGTATGTTTCAAAATTGTCTTCAAGCGTTTTTTCATACTTGCGCATAGCGATATGTATGGTAGAACGGTATTCCTTAAACTCTTTATGAGTAACAGTGATGGTAAGGGTTTTGCCGAGTTGTCGTATTTCGTCGGGGATAACAATTAACTCGTCGATAATCCACACCATTGGCAGATTAAAATCAACATCATAATCTTCAAACGCCAACTTTTTACCCTTAAAGGTAACATAGTAATTGTATTTTAAAGCATAACCGGGTACACCTGGGTGGTATTGCTTTAGGTGAATCATAAAGTCAGTACAGGGTTTGCCTTTATAAAAGCCTTCTTCTTTTACATTAATTTCAAAATCGGTCATATTTATAACCTCCCCGAATAATTTTATCGGAAACATTTTCTTTTTAAAATATAGCATATTCAGTATAAATAATCAAGAAATAAAAATAAAAAAACCGCAAGTTCTATTAAACTTGCGGTTTGGTTGATTTAATGATATTTTGGTAGCCAGTTGCCGTGTGTTTCAATAAGGTCATCAACCATCTTTTTGATGGTATCGATGTCAAGCTCGCTTGATGTATGCGGGTCAAGCATTGCAGCTTGATAGATATGCTCTTTTTTGCCTGTGATTGCAGCTTCTATCGTAAGTAGCTGAACGTTTATATTGGTCATATTCATAGCGGCACACTGCACGGGCAGGGCGCCCACGTGACACGGATGGATACCACTGCCGTTTACAAGGCACGGAACCTCCACACAGGCATTCTCCGGCAGATTAGTGATAAGGTGGCCGGTGTTCAGTACGTTGCCTCCGATTTCGTAGGGGTTGTTGGTAACTATGGCCTCCATAATGTGCGAAGCGTATTCTATGCTGCGAGTGTGATTTTTGATGCCGTTTTCAAGGATTGATTTGTATTCATCTTTCCAACTATTAATCTGATTTACACAGCGACGGGGATATTCGTCAATTGGGATGTTGTATTTTTGGATAAGCTCGGGGTATTTGGATTTAATATAAAATGGATTGTATTCGGCATTGTGCTCGCTTGATTCGGTGCAGTAGTAGCCGAAATTTTTAATATATTCCATACGTACTTTGTTGCCACCATTACCTGCGAGGTAAGCATCCACCTTAGTCTTGATTTCAGGGTAAAGGTCGTTACCGTCTTTATCCTTGATTTCAAGCAGCCATGCCATATGGTTAATGCCTGCAATAAGTTCTTTGTGGCTGTCTAATTTGTCGGTCATACCTACAGCTTCAAGTAGTGATTTAGCACATACCTGAACACTGTGACAAAGACCGACGGTTTTAATTGGAGTATAGCGTTGCATATAACCCGTAAGCATTGCCATAGGGTTGGTGTAGTTAAGAAAATAAGCATCCGGGGCAACCTCTGCCATATCATCGGCAAAGTCTTTGAGCACGGGTATGGTACGCAAAGCGCGCATTATACCGCCGATTCCCAACGTATCACCAATGGTTTGCTGTAAGCCGTATTTTTTAGGCACCTCAAAATCAATAATGGTGCAAGGGTCATAAAGGCCTACTTGGATTGCATTAATAACGAAATTTGCTCCGCGAAGCGCATCTTTTCTGGTATGGACTCCACAATAACATTCAATTTTAGCCCTGCTTCCTTTTTGCTCACGCATTGCTTCAAGAATAATACGGCTTTCTTCGAGACGCTCGGCGTCAATGTCATAAAGCGCAAATACACTGTCGCGCAAAGTATCGCTACACATACAGTCGCCTATAACGTTTCTTGCGAAAACGGTGCTACCTGCACCCATAAAGGTAATCTTCATAAAAAAACACCTCTTATATAAGTTTATGTTATAATTGTATATTGACGAGGGTGCAATGTAAATGCTAAAATGTTGTTATTGTTTGTCATTTTGTTGTTTTAGCGGGTGATGTAAATGTATATGGAAACTATAATTAATAAGGGATATAAGGATATAAATCCCGTTCAATTCGGTTTTGAGGCGTGTGAGTGTTCGCATAGCTACGGTCCTGCACTGCGTACATACTGGCTTTTGCATTATGTTGTTTCGGGCAAGGGATATTTCAGAATAGAGGATAGAGAATATAGTGTGACGGCAGGTAGTATATTTGTTATTCCTCCTTTTGTTGAGACATATTACGAGGCTGACAGTATTACCCCATGGGAGTATATCTGGATAGGCTTTGATATGTCGAATGACATTGAAGTGGGGTTTGATGATGTGATGTATCTGCCAGCCACGCAGTGCATTTTTGAAGACATAAAGCAGTATAACACAAAAGTATCAAGCAAAACGGAGTTTTTGTGCAGCAAGATATGGCAGCTTATATCATATATATTGGATAAAAACGAGGATAGGGTTGATTACATAAAACAAGCGATAAGCTTGATTAATTCTGAATATATGACAGGACTTACTGTGCAGAACATAGCCGATAGGTTAGGTCTTGAAAGGACATATTTTTCCGATTATTTTAAACGGCAGGTAGGTGAGTCGCCCAAAAGATATCTGTTCAGAACTCGGATGGAGCGGGCTGCTGATCTATTAAAAAATTACGGCTACAGTGTGACTGTTACAGCGCTGTCTGTTGGATATGGAGATGTATACACCTTTTCAAAAATGTTTAGACGGTATTTTGGCGTATCGCCATCGCAATACAAGTAAAAATATATGTTTTAATAAGTTTTAAAGCTGAATAAATTATTGATTTTAACTGTAAAGAGTGGTACAATACCTTATAATTATTGAAGGGATGATTGTTATGAAAATTTTAAGCATCGGTAACAGTTTCTCACAAGATGCGCATAGATGGCTTTATGATGTGTGTGAAAGCGCAGGAAAAGAAATATATAACGTTAACCTTTATTACGGCGGTTGTTCACTTGATATTCATTGGAATTTCTGCATTAACGATAGGGCTGAATACGACTACGAAATAAAGGGTGTATCAACAAGAAAAATCACATTACGTGAGGCATTGACGGCTGAAAAGTGGGATATAATTACCTACCAGCAGGCAAGTCACGAAAGCGGAAAATATGAAAGATATCAACCGTTTTTGTGTGATTTGCACAAGGTGGTTAAGGAAGCTTGCCCCGACGCAAAATTCTATATACATAAGACCTGGGCATATGAAATTGATTCTACACATCCAAGCTTTGTAAACTATAACAGTGATCAGCGTTATATGTATGAGTGTCTAAGTGATGCTTATGCTAAGGCGGCAGAAAGTATCGATGCTGACATTATACCGGTAGGCGATGTTATACAGTATTTGCGCGATAACACAAGTGAATTTGATTACAAAAACGGCGGGCTTTCGCTTAACCGCGATGGATTTCATTTGACGCTTGGATATGGCAGATATGCCGCATCGATTGCATGGTATTGCAAATTGTTTGACGGTAATGTAAACGATGTTTTATTTGCGCCTGAAATATGCGATGATGAAAATTTGGTTAATACAGTAAAATCTGCAGTTAATGCGGTTTTATGCAAATAATCTGATGGTGAGACAAGATTATGAAGTTATTAAGTATTGGTAATAGTTTTTCACAAGATGCGCATGGTTTTCTGTATGATACGTTTAAAAGCGTGGGTGTAGACGTTTATAATGTTAATGCGTGTGTAGCAGGTTGTTCGCTTCAAATGCATTGGGATTATTTTTGTAATAACGGTGTGGTTTACCTTTATGAAGAAAAGGGAGTTCTTACTAAACACACTACTTTGAGAGAGGCTTTGACTGCTGAAAAGTGGGATGTTATAACCTTACAGCAGGTAAGTCATTTTAGTGGTCAATATGAAACATATCAGCCGTATTTGAGTGATTTGTATCGTGAAATAAAGGCGCTTTGCCCGGATGCAAAATTTTATATGCATAAAACTTGGGCATACGAAAGTGATTTTTTAAGTCCTAATTTTGAAATTTATAATAGTGACCAAAAGTATATGTATGAGTGTGTTTGCGATGCTAACAAAAAAGCGGCAGAGAGTATAAATGCTGATGTTATACCATCGGGAGACGTTATACAGTACTTGCGTGAAAATACTAAGGAATTTGATTATAAAAACGGTGGACTTTCATTTAACCGTGACGGTTTTCATCTGACCCTTGATTATGGCAGATATGCTGCAACACTTACTTGGTGTTGTAAGCTTTTAGGTGTTGATGCGTTTGATGTTAAATACGCACCTGACGCTTGTGATGATGAAAATTTAGTAAATGTTATTAAAAACGCAGTTAATACCGTGCTTAAAGGAGAATAATTATGAAAGAATTAGCACAAATTTTAGAAATTGCAATGCTTGTGGCGTTTGGCTTTTCGTGGCCAAACAATATATTAACAACATTAAAAAATAAGTCTACCAAGGGTAAAAGTCTTGCATTTTTGTTGCTTATTGACTCGGGTTATGTTTGCGGTATAGCGGCGAAATTTATAGCAGGAAATCCTGTTTGGTACGTTGTGGCAGTTTACATACTTAACTTCGTTATGGTAAGTACAGATTTGATACTTTATTTCTATTACAGAGCAAAAGAGAAAAAGGCATAATGTATTTTTTAGATTTGATACACAAAGTATAATTTGATGGCAATTTCATCAGCGGCATTTGCTTTAACAAAGCAGATACCGCTGATTTGATTTTTAAGGCATATTTTACTTGAAATATTAACATTAATTTTATATAATACTTTTTGTGAAGGGCAGGTGGTATTATGGGTAGAATTATAGCGCGTATAGCCGACTTTATTCGTGAAACAGACAAGCTTATGGTAATACTTTGTGTGTTTGCAACGGGTTATGGCTGTATTGCGGTTTATTCGGCGACAAGATATCTTGATACATTGCGTCCTTTGCTTGTACAGATTATCGGTCTGGTTGTGGGACTTGCCGCTGCTATCGTTATATCAAGCGTAGATTTTGACAAGCTATCTAAATATTGGTATTTATTTGTGCCTTTGGGTGGGATTCCCGTAATACTTACCTTTTTTATAGGTTGGGCGCCTGAGGGTACCGACGACAAAGCATGGCTTAATTTAGGCTTTACAACATTTCAGCCGTCGGAGCTTTTAAAAATTTGCTTTATTATTACCTTTGCCACTCATTTAAGCAAGGTTAAACCTAACATAAACAGGTTGAAAACCTTAATTCCTGTTTGCTTGCACGGTGCGTTCCCTGTGCTTTTAATACATTTTCAGGGCGACGACGGTACGGCGCTTGTTTTTGCCGTTATGGTACTTG
This sequence comes from Acutalibacteraceae bacterium, assembly GCA_045602525.1. GTDB lineage: Bacteria > Bacillota > Clostridia > Oscillospirales > Acutalibacteraceae > UBA737. Next base: position 11,079 of record JAZSBS010000138.1, on the reverse strand, counting down.
GTATGATGTGGGCGGCAGGTGTTTCGTGGAAATATTTTATATTGGCATTCAGCTTGCTGATAGTGAGTTCTCCGCTTATTTATTTTGTAATAATGAATGACGAACAGCGCGCCCGACTTATTAATATGTTTGATATCGAGTCGGATATAATGGGCGCCACCTATCAGCAATACCGTGGCAGAATGGCGCTTGCAAACGGTGGTTTTAGCGGACAAGGACTATTTCACGGCAGTCTTACACAGGTGGGCGGTGTGCCCGAGGGTCAAAACGACTTTATCTTTGTAAGCATTGGTGAAGAACTTGGTTTTTTAGGCTGTATGGCGGTAATTATTGTTCTTGCGGCAATTTGTTTCCGTGCGGTGAATATTGCACGAAACTGCAACAAACAAAGCGGCAAAATAATGTGTGTCGGCTTTTTTGGTATGATTTTTGCACAGATTGTAATTAATATTGGTATGTGCATAGCACTTATGCCTGTTATTGGTGTAACATTACCGTTTTTTAGCGCGGGCGGTACATCACTTATTTGTGTGTATTTGGGCGTAGGACTTGTGCTTAGCGTGTATAAACACCGCAATTCGAGAACTATTTACCTGCGTGATAAATAAAGGAGTATGTTTATGAGAATTTATGAAAACCCTTTTAAAACAAGTGAAAACCGATGCGTTCCGCGTAGCTACTATATACCAAGCGGCGTGTCAGAATATAAACTGCTTAACGGACTATGGAATTTTAAATACTTTGAGCGCGATATTGATGTGCCACAAAAGATTGATAATTGGGACACTATCCCCGTGCCATCGTGTTGGCAAACCCAAGGCTATGACATAGTAAACTATACCAATCAGGAATACCCATATCCTGTTGATATGCCCTACGTGCCCGACGATAACCCGTGCGGTGTTTATAACCGCACATTTAATATTGAAAGGCTTTGGGGTAAGGTTTACTTTGTGCTTGAGGGCGTGTCCTCTTGTGCATTCCTTTACATAAACGGTAAATATGTTGGCTTTACACAGGGCAGTCACTTGCAGGCAGAATTTGATATAACTGAATATGTTACAGAAGGTAGTAACGATATAACCGTTAAAGTTTTAAAATGGTGCTGTGGCAGTTATCTTGAAGATCAGGATTTCTTTAGAATGAACGGAATTTTTCGTGATTGCTACATATTACAAAGACCTGAAAACCACATCGTTGATATTGATATTACTGCTCGTGACGGTAAAATTACCGTTGATACGGGTGTTATGGTAAAGGTTTCGCTTTATGATACCGATGGTAATTTTGTATCCGAGCAAAGCGGCGAAGCTATAACTTTTGAAATAAACAATCCTGTTTTTTGGAATGCTGAAAAACCTCGCCTTTATACTGTAAAAATTGAGCGTGACGGCGAAGTTATAACTCAAAAAACAGCCTTTAGAACCATTCGAATTTCAAACGAGCGAGAGCTGCTTATCAACGGTGTACCGGTAAAACTTTACGGTGTAAATCACCACGACACAAGCGCTACGGGTGGTTGGTATCAAACAGATGAAGAAATGCTTCGCGACGTTAAGCTTATGAAGGAGCTTAATATGAACTGCGTGCGCACTTCGCACTATCCGCCACCACCAAAGTTCTTAGAGCTTTGCGACGAGTACGGCCTTTATGTGATACTTGAATGTGATATCGAAACACACGGTTTTATATGCCGATATGCTTCTCAACCCTATAATTATACCGAACCCGCAGGCAACTGGCCTGGCACTCACCCTGACTGGAAGGATGAGCACCTTGATCGTATGGTGCGCACCGTAGGTCGCGATAAAAACCATGTGAGTATTATTATGTGGTCACTCGGTAACGAATCGGCTCACGGTGACAACTTTGTTGCTATGGCAGACTACGTTAAATCCCTCGATGACGGACGTCTTTGCCATTGGGAATGCTCTTGCCGTGAAGGTTTTCCAGGTGTATCACAGGTATATTCTCGTATGTATTCATCCTTTAGCGAGTTAGAGGACTTTGTTGCAAACGAAGAAATAAAAGAGCCGATATTCCTTTGTGAGTATGCTCACGCTATGGGTAACGGTCCCGGTGACGTGTATGAATATGTAGAATTATTTAACAAACACAAATCGCTTATTGGCGGTTGTGTTTGGGAATGGGCAGACCATACAGTGCTAAAAGACGGTGTGCCTTGCTATGGTGGCGATTTTGAAGGCGAGCTTGTAAACTTTGGTGAATTTTGTTGTGACGGTGTGGTGTTTTATGATCGCACACTAAAAGCAGGCTCACTTGAGATAAAGGCCGCATATCAACCGATGGCAACAAACTTTGAAAATGGCGTGCTAACCGTTAAAAATCGCTATAGTTTTACAAATCTAAACGAGTTTAGGTTTGTGTATTATGTTACAGCAGACGGCAAAAGAACGGCCGAAAATACTACTGTTTTAGATGTAAAACCACTTAAAAGCACTGATATTAATATAAATATTCCAACGCTTTACTGTCAGTATGGTGCATATCTTAATTGCGAGCTTTTAAAGGGTGACGAGGTTATTGCGCATACACAGCATGCTTTGCCTTATGAAGAAATAAAAAATGAAGTGTTGCCACTTGCCACCGTTTGTGAGCAGGGTAATGATTATATCATTGAGAGTGATAATTTCCGTTATGTGTTTTCACGTTTTTATGGCAATTTCACCGAAATTGTGATTGATGGCGAAAAACAAATTTGCGACGTAATGAAGCTTACCTGTTGGCGTGCACCTACCGATAATGACCGTAAAGAAAAGTCTCACTGGGGCATCACCTGGGTAGGCGAATGCTATCATACGCGTTTTGGCAAGGTTTATGAATGTGAATGCACCGATAACGTAATTACCGTAAAGGGTAGCGTTTCCGGTGTAGGTCGTGCGCCTTGGATAAGATATACGCTAAAGGTTAGCGTGGATACCTTGGGCAAGATAAACGTGTCTTTGGACGGTGACGTTCGTGAAAACGCTTATTGGTTGCCGCGACTTGGCTTTGAAGTATGCTTACCGCAAGAAAATGCCGATTTTAAATACTTTGCAAACGGCCCTTATGAAAGCTACTGCGATATGTGCCATGCAGGTTGTATTGGTGCGTATGAGAGCGCGGCCGATTACGAATACGTAAACTATATTCGTCCCCAAGAACATGGCAATCATACCGCTGCTAAAATGCTTACTATTGGTAAAATGCTGTTTGAGGCCGACGGTTTTGATTTTAATGTGTCTTCTTACAGCACCGAGGCGCTTACAAGGGCACAACACATAAACGAGCTTGTGCGCGACGGTAAGACCCATCTTAGAATAGATTATAAGGTGTCTGGTGTAGGCTCTAATTCCTGCGGTCCGGTACTTGAAGAACAGTATCGTGTGGATGAAAAGAAAATAAACTTTAATTTTACAATCAAACCTATTTAGACCAAAAACCGCCATTGGCGGTTTTTTGCATTTTATTCATAATTTCCACTTTATTTCATAACTTATATGTGATAAAATATATATGAAAGAAAATTTACGTTAGGAGTGTATTTTAATGAAACTTACGTTTTTAGGTGCAGCGCACGAGGTTACAGGTTCTTGTACATTGCTTGACGCTTGTGGTAAGAAAATACTTATCGACTGCGGCATGGAGCAGGGCGCAGATATTTACGAAAACTGTGAAATTCCTGTAGCTGCTTGTGATATTGATGCCGTGTGTTTAACCCACGCGCATATTGACCATTCGGGTAAAATACCCGCACTTGTAGCGCAGGGCTTTAAGGGTGAAATATACTCTACCTTGGCAACGCGCAGGCTTTGCAACATAATGCTTCGTGACTCGGCACATATACAAGAGTTTGAAGCCGAATGGCGCAACCGCAAGGCAAAGCGTGCAGGAGGGGAAGAATACATTCCGCTTTATACACTCAAAGACGCCGAAAACACGCTTAAACAGTTTGTTCACTACGATTATAACGAACCAGCGCAGATTTTTGAAGGCATTCGAATTACCTTTATAGACGCGGGTCATTTGCTTGGTTCTGCCAGTATTTTGTTCGAGATAACTGAAAACGGCAAAACAGAACGTGTTATCTTTTCGGGTGACCTTGGCAATACAAATCGTCCACTTATAAATGACCCAGCCGTGCCGCCTGTAGCCGATTACGTTGTAATTGAATCAACCTATGGTGACCGTACCCATGGCGCGCGTCCCGATTACACCGCACAGCTTACCGAGATTTTGCAGGACACCTTTGATAGAGGAGGCAACGTGGTAATCCCGTCCTTTGCTATTGGCAGAACACAAGAGTTGCTTTATCTTATCCGCAACATAAAAGAGCATGGTCTTATAAAAAATCATGCGAATTTTGCCGTGTATGTTGACAGTCCCTTGGCGGTTGAGGCTACAAATATTTATTCATCGGGTCTTACTGATTACTACGATACCGAAACATTAGACCTTTTAGAGCAGGGTATTGACCCCATACGTTTTAAGGGACTTAAGTTGTCGGTAACGTCTGACGACTCTAAAATGATAAACTTTGACGAAACGCCAAAGGTGATTTTATCAGCGTCGGGTATGTGCGAGGCAGGCAGAATACGCCACCACCTAAAACACAATTTGTGGCGCGCGGATAGCACAATACTTTTTGTTGGTTATCAGTCAGAGGGCACTGTGGGCCGTAAGCTTGTTGACGGTGAAACCACGGTTAAGCTCTTTGGTGAAGAGATAAATGTTCGCGCTCGCATTGCTACCTTGGCCGGTATTAGCGGTCACGCAGATTGCGATATGCTTCTTGGCTGGCTTTCTAATATCAAAAGCTCGGTTAAGACCGTGTTTGTAAACCACGGTGATGACAGCGTTTGCGATAGTTTTGCAAAGCAAATTGAGTCAACACTCGGTGTTAATGCTATTGCGCCGTTTAGTGGGGATAAATACGATCTCCTTACAGGCGAGTGTTTAGAAAAGGGCAGAATTGTCCGCGTAGAACACAAAAGCGAAGGACGCCACCGTGCAGACACGGTATTTGCCCGTCTTTATGCTGCAGGTCAGCGTTTGTTGTCTGTAATTAACAAGAATAAAGATAGTTCTAACAAAGAAATTGCTCGCTTCGCAGACCAGGTAACCGCTCTTTGCGATAAATACGATAAGTAAGGAATATTTATGGAAAATCAATATACAAGAACTATTGCCGTTTTAGGTGAAACGGCAATAGAAAAGCTTAAAAAATGCAGAGTTGCTGTCTTTGGTGTGGGTGGTGTCGGCAGTTATGCGGTAGAGGCGCTTACACGCGCGGGTGTTGGTGCAATTGACCTTATAGATAATGACACCTTTAACATCACAAACCTCAACCGTCAACTTTATGCTACACATAAAACAATAGGTCAGTATAAGGTGGATGTAGCCTCCACGCGCATACGCGATATAAATCCTGATTGTGTGGTTACAACACATAAAATGTTTTATCTGCCTGAGAATGCTGACAGCTTGGATTTATCGGCTTATGACTATATTGTCGACGCAATTGATACTGTTGCCGCCAAGGTAGAACTTATCATTTGCGCCGACAAAAACAGTACGCCTATAATCAGTAGTATGGGCACGGGCAATAAATTGCGCCCCGAAATGTTTGAGGTAGCCGATATTTACAAAACCAGCGTTTGTCCGCTTGCAAAGGTAATGCGCACTCGACTTAAAAAAGAAGGCATTAGAAAATTAAAGGTTGTATATTCTAAAGAAGAACCAATTACTAATCCCGATAACATAATCGGCTCGGTACCATTTGTACCGAGCGTAGCAGGACTTATAATTGCAGGGGAAGTTATAAAGGATTTGATAAAATAAAAATTCATTGCGAGCGATTTTTGGCTCGCAATGAATTTTTATTTTATGTTTTGTAATTGTATTATGATAAATCAAATTCTTGTTGTATATTTCCTTTGGCATCTTTATAAACCATTGTATTTGTTTCTAAATTAAATTCCGGCCAATACGCACCTTGGGTAAGTTTTATAAACCTGAAGTCATTTACATTATATGAAAACGGATTATCCGATGTGTTTGATATAAAATAATTTTCAGGGTTATAACCAAATAAAATTCGCTGTTGTGTGGGAACGCCAAAGTTTGAAATTGAATTTTTTCCTTGCGGCCAATCTGCATCAAATGTTGGGTCTGCAAAGTACCATTTGTCATTAAGCTTTAACATTGTCCAAGCGTGAGAATCTGTTTTTCCTGCAGCGAATATAGTATAAGAATCTATGTTAAGCTGTGATAAAAGAAAACTATATGCAATCGAAAAAGAGGAACAAACACCGGTTTTATTCATTATTGCCTTATAACCTTCGTCATATCTTGGGTTATCAGGCGCATACAGATAAAATCTGCTGGAATCAAAATCATTTAAAGCATCATCATAATTTAAAGTTTGAATATATCTATAATAACAAACAAGCGCCCTTTCCGTCTCGGTTTCTAAACTTAAACCGGCAATTAAAGGCATACAAGCATTTTCAAAGTCTTCTATAATTTTATTGTGTTCTGCCTTGCTTTTTGATGTGTAGGTAATCTTTAATTTGCCGGTGCTGTAATCCGCATAATCCACATCGATATATGTGTCCGCAAAGAAAACGGGGCAATGAAATCTTACCATATTCAGCACATAATGTGGATCTTGTGTACGGGTATCAAACGGAACTGACGTTTCGTAATTGATATATGCACTTACAATATCCCTATAAAGTTCTAAGCTACCGCTGGTTCCACCGGCTTCGCTGTTATATATTTCGCTTGCATCCGCAGGTAAATAATAATAGTTTAGCTTAGGTTTATACGACGGTGTATTATTATCAGTTTCGATTGTTTGTGATGTTTCGGGTAATGATGATACCGTTGAATTGTTGCTACTATTATTGTTATTCGTAATAACTTCTTCTGATGAAACATCGATTGTTTCTTGAGATTCGTTTACTACAACATCATCATTTTCAATAATCTGTGACTGTGTTGATGAATTAATAAATTCAACACTTGACAAATCGTCTTCTGATGAAAAATAATAATTTGCATCGTTGTGTGTTCTACACCCAACCGCAGATATTATAATAATTATAACCAAAAAAATTAATATGCCTTTTCTCATGCTTTGACTCCATAATTATAATACAAACTTTTTGCTTAACAGTTTATTCCCAAACCGAATATATGAGTATATCGCCGTTGCTTTTCTTTACAAACAATATATTGCTGTTTTCTTTAACTGTCCAGATTTCATCTTCGGGAACGATATAGCTTTCTCTATATGGCACCTCAATTAGTTCATAATCCTCGGCATTTCCTAAATATTTGTCTACAGTAAATTCATTTGTAATCCATTGTGTAGAAAAATATGTTTTTCCCTCAACGATAATCTCACCCACTCTACCAAGAATTACTGTACCACCGTTTCCTAACTTTATCATCATAACGTTAGGGCTTTCTTTTACGGTGTAAAGTTTGGTTGTCATATTGGTGAAATTGCCTGAAAACTGCTTGTAACTGCCTTCAAAATCTTTTGCATCGCCAAGATATTTGTCGGCTGTAAATAGTGCGTCATCTGTGCTGCATTGCAAATACTGAACACCATCCACCTTAACAGAACCTATTATATCATTTGTATCGTTTTCGCCAGGAATTTGCATAATATCAGGTAGGGTATCGTCCGGTGTAATGTAATCTTTTTCGCCGATTACAGTCGAGTCATCAAGCGTTACGGGCGGTTTGCTTTTAAAAATATCACCTTTTATGGCAAAAATACCGATTGCTACGGCCACACACACGCTAAGTGCAGGAATGGCAACTTGTGTAATAAACTTTCTTTTTTGTTTTTGTTTTTGTTTGTATAGGTTAATTCTTTCAAATACATTATTTATTGTTTCGTCATAATTCTTCATAAATAAAGCCCTCCGTTTCAAGTTGTGTTTTAAGTGATTTTCGGGCGCGATAGACAAGTGTTTCGGCATTGTGAGTTGATATTCTCATAAGGCTTGCCGCAGATTTCAGACTAAAGTTTTCAAAATAAACAAGCCATAATATTTGTCGGTATTCGGGTTTTAACTTTTGCATACAGTGGTGCAAAATAATTTTTCTTTCCTCTTTAATATACAGCCGTTCTATATCATCATCGGCTTTAAGACACGCGCAATCGTCGATAGAAATTTCTCTCTTTTTTGATTTCTTTTTTAGATAATTAAGCGCTAAATTTCTACCTATGGTATAAAGCCAGGTTTTAAATGAGCCCTTGCCATTATCACGCGGTTTTTTAGTACCAAGCAAGACAAAGGTGTCCTCGGCTAATTCTTCGGCTATATGTATATTACCGACAATACTGTTGAGATAAAACACCAATCCGTCACGGTAATCTTTTATAATTTGGGTAAGACCGCTATCGTCACCTGTTTCGCGGAAACGGCGGTAGCTACTTGCACCGTTGTCCATACGATACTCCTTTCTAAAAGGACAAATTTTATGTCCTTTCACTTATTACACAACAAAAAAGGGGGAAACCTCACACTTTTTATAGTATAACAAAAAAACACCGTAGGCTCAATTCCTACGGTGTTGATCTTTTAAAGTTTTATAAAATTGTTACTTCTTGTAGTTGTAGCATTGGGAGCAAAATCAAGCTTGCGGTCTGCAATACCCAAAATATCTTCAGGTTTTACCCAAGGCTTGTTTTGGATTGCACTTGTTTCTTCGTGAGTGAGGTAACCCTTATAGGCTGTAAGACAGCGACGAATATAACCGTCACGTACACAGGCTTCAGTAAGTCCGTTGTTCATAATGTTAAGCAGTAAGGGCAGTGTTTCTGCCGCAAGTGCTACAGATGTTGAATGTGCAACAGCACCTGGGATATTGCTTACACAATAGTGAACAACACCGTTTACCACATAACGTGGATCATCGTGATGTGTTTCGTGGCTTGATTCAATAGCGCCCGGATCATCGTTAGAAATATCCACAAGCACACTACCCGGTTCCATGGTCTTAAGCATCTCTTTGTCAATCAAAAAGTCGGTACGTTCTTTTGGCCACTTAACACAGTTAATAACCATATCGGTCTGTGGCAAAATTGCGGCAATTGCCTCTTTGGTGCAGAACATTGTATCAATTTTTTGATTGTAGCGGTCACTAAGCATACGAAGTACGCCTGCATTAATATCCATAACGGTAACCTTAGCGCCAAGAGCGTAAAGTACAGAGAGCGCGCCCTGACCAACAATACCGCCACCAAGGATAAGTACGTTCATACCGGGGGCGCCTGCAAAGCCGCCTACAAATTTACCTTTACCACCGTTTATAGTAAGCATAGATTCAAGACCAAAAAGCGCACCCTGCTTGCCTGCGGCTTCACAGTTAGGCGAACCGTAGCGGTGGCTATCTTCTGCAGTAAGAGCGATACACTTTGATTTAAGAATTGCATCTACTTCTTCGGGGTGGCCTGCTGGATGAATACAGCAGTAAACCAATTGGTCCTCTCGCAAAAGATCATATTCGCAAGGGAATAGCTCTTTAACCTTTGCCAAAAAATCACAACGGGCATACATTTCTTCCATTGTGTCAACGATTTCGGCACCTGCAGCCTCATACTTTTCGTTAGAAAAACCTGAGCCCGCGCCACAATCGCGCTGTGCCAAAACTGTGTGGCCTGCTGCAACTATTGATGCTACCTCTACAGGTGTGCAGATTACACGGTTTTCGCCCTCTTTAATATCCTTTAAAATACCAAATACCATTTTGTTTTCCTCCAAACTATTTTTATATAAAATTTTAATTATAAACTGTCGTTGCTGTATTCGCCGAAGCCTTCGCCAAATACCTCTTTTGCATCGGTTACTATAATAAAAGCATTTTTAGGATCTACTTCATTAACGGCTGCTTTAATGCGCGCTATTTTGTTTGGCCTTGCCGCACACATCAATACATTTTTTTGGTTCCCGGTAAATGCACCGCTACCGTTAAAAATTGTGGCGCCAAGCCCCATCTGCATTAACTTTTGTGTGATTGCTTCGCTTTTATCGCTTATAATATATGCAAGTTTTGCGTTAACCGAGCCGTAAACCACCATATCCATTGCAATGCTTGATACGTACATAGCAATTATTCCGTAAAGCGCATTGTCAAGACTGCGGAAGGTAAGCGCATAAATGCAAATGACCGTTACATCAATAATCAAACAAATTTTGCCAATTGAAATATTCGGCAGTACATATTTAAGAAGTCGTGCGGCAAGCTCGGTGCCACCAGTGGTAGCGCTTTTTAGCATCATAAGACCTAGCGATATACCAAGCAGTACGCCGCCATAAATACAGGCAAGCAGTGGCTCGGTAGTGGGAAAAGTGAAAAGCATATTCATACCGTCTATCATAAGCGAGCTTACAAAGATTGCATAAACAGAGGCAAACAGTATTGACCAGCCCTGCTTTTTAACGCCGATTATCATAAGTGGCACATTCATTACAAATACGGTGGTACCGATAGGTAACGCGGGAATAAAGCGGTTTAAGACCTGCGCAATACCTGTAAAACCACCCATAGCCAAGTTGTTGGTTTCGAAAAAACAGTTAAATGCGAATGCATATAAAAGACAACTTAATGTTATTGTAACATAATCTTTTATAATCCTCAAGTGTTTGCTTTTCATACTATACCTCATATGTAAATTTTTACCGCAAAGTATTATACACGGTATATTTACTATTGTAAAATTGATATTTGAGTGTTATAATATAGAAAAGATTCTATATTTAAGGGGGGTAATATAGATGACAATTTTAGAAATAGAATGTTTTTTGGCAATATGTGAGCACAAAACCGCAACACAAGCGGCAGAGGCGTTATATATCACGCAGCCATCACTTAGTAGTAGACTCAAGACCTTAGAGCTTGAACTTGGAGGAGAGTTGTTTATACGAAAAAAGGGAAGTCGTGAAATGATTCTGACAACGGCGGGTAAAGAGTTTTATAAGCTTGCACTGCAGTATGAAGAATTGATAAGACAGATGTACGATGTATTTAATAAACAACCGGTAAGCATCAGTGTTT
>JAZSBS010000137.1:0-6297 GCA_045602525.1 Acutalibacteraceae bacterium | reverse complement strand
TTGTAGCAACTGCAACTGCGGCACGACCAAAGCGCAAAAGCTTCTCTTTTACGTCTTCAGGAATTTCTGATACTTGGTCGCGGTCTTGTACCTCGTGACCATAAATACCAAATGCGGGAAGGCCCTTTTGAGCGTGGCCTGCCAAAACTGCTGCGAGATAAACAGCGCCGGGACGCTCGGTGCCGTTAAAGCCCCAAACACCCTTGATAGTGTTTGGATCCATATCCATAGTCTCTGAACCGTAGCACCAGCAAGGTGTTACAGAAAGGGTAATATCTACACCCTCTTTTTTAAACTTTTCAGCGCAAGCGGCAGCCTCCGGCACACGACCGATACTTGTATCAGCCATAACAACCTTTACAGGATCGCCGTTTGAATAGAAAAGATTTTCCTCAAAAAGTTTTTTTGCAGCGTTTGCCATAGCCATTACCTGTGCTTCAAGGCTTTCACGCAATTGCATAGGTCCACGACGACCGTCAACGACAGGACGAATACCAATTACGGGATATCCGCCTACATATCTTGATTTGCTCATAGTGTTGCCACTCCTTCATTTTAATACTTTAGTATTATTTTATCATTGATTTTAACTATTTACTTGTAGTATAATGGTAAAAAGTATAACAATATTCACTTTTGAGGTGTGCGATATGAGTTTTTCTGCTTTTCATGAGCAAAAGTTTAGGGGGAGCTTTGATTTTCCTGTAGAATTTCATTATGTTGAAAAGGGTCACCCTAAATATGAGATGCCATTTCACTGGCATTCTGAATTTGAATTTGTGATGGTTTTAGAGGGATGTTTGGTTCTTTCGCTCGACGGCAGCGAGATGATACTTCAAAAGGGTGATATTGCACTGATTTCGGGCGGGGTTGTGCACGGTGGCAGTCCTAAGGACTGCATCTATGAGTGCGTGGTGCTTGATATATGGGGTTTGCTTGATACCAACAGAGTGTGCAGAAGTATGCTCGACAATTTATTAAATACAGATACGGTAATTGTAAGCAAGTATCAGCACGGCTGCGAAATAAACCAGCTTGCCGACCGTATGTTTGAGGCTATGGAAAAAGAATATTTGGGCTACGAGCTTACGGTAAAGGGGCTTCTTTTGCAGATACTTGGCGAGCTTGTAAAGAGCGGGATTTACCCAGAGTCTGAAAATACAAAAACCGATTATTCCAAACGCACCCGACAGCTTAAAATCTCACTGCGATTTATACACACAAATTACAACCGCACCGTAACACTTACCGAGCTTGCAAACGAGGCGGGTATGTCACCTAAGTATTTTTGTCGTTTTTTTAAAGAGATGGTAAACCGAACGCCGATAGACTATCTTAACTTTTATCGTATTGAGCGCGCTTGCCAAAGCTTGACAAGCAGCGAAAAAAGCATAACGGAAATTGCTCTTGACTGCGGATTTGGCGACCTTTCATATTTTATTAAAACATTCAAAAAACACAAGGGCATATCGCCTAAGCAATATCAAAAATCTATAAAAAAATAAAACGGCACAAAAGCACCGTTTATTTTCTACCAAAGGTATATAATTTCATTATAACAAATGTTATTGGACCACCTGTTGCCGCCGCAATTGCAGTAGCCCAGAATTGTGGAAGTTTTAGAGTGTTTATGGTTATGAATGTAACCAAAAATCCGATTATAAAGCTTGGTATATATGATATACCAAAACGAATATATCTTTGCAAAGAAGGCGTTTTTTTAAATATAATATAACTGCTTAAAAAGAATGCTATTGTTAAAGAAAAGAAGTATCCCACAGCATACGCAACATTGTCCTGTAAAACACAACTGAAAATCGTTGAAAGCAATGAGTGATTAAATGTATTTAAAACTCCAAGAACACAAAACTCAATAAATTTTTTACTTACAAAAGTTCTCTTGATTTTTAAAAGTAATTCGCGTATGGCGGTCACCCCCATTCGTCTACCATTACAACTAATAATAGTATAACAAATCACAGACAAAAAAGCAAGATTATGTTGACATTACTCACACTTTACGATAAAATTAACAGGCAGTTAAATATTTGCCCGTATAGTTCAACGGATAGAATAAGGTCCTCCTAAGACTTAGATGTGCGTTCGATTCGCGCTACGGGTGCCAAAAACGCAAGTCAAATGACTTGCGTTTTATCCAATCCAACAGGATTGGTGTGTCATCATCCGCAGGCTGTATTAAATTTTTGTCAAATTGATGATATGCAACAAAAAGGCTCTTGACTGAAAAATCAGTCAAAAGCCTTTTTTTATTTTGCATATTTATCGGTATGTTTAAGTATTTTTATCATTGGATAAATGAGCAATGAACCTAATATCAGATTGCCTATCCCGTGTAGCATATCAAAATAAAATCCCGCCGCAATCCACGCAAGCATACCTTTAAAATCGAGTCCAAACAACAGCGCTTGTGCAGGGGCGTAGAATATACCAAACATAAATCCGTGCAATGCGCACACAACCACATATAAAATATACTTTATCTTTTGTGACAGTTTTTGCGGTATCAGCATAACCATACCCCAAAGAACTGCCCATATATAAATATAGGCTATCCACCAAGGACCAAAGCCACCGAGCAATCCTTGAATAAAAACATACACATAAATCGGCAACAAAGCCCATTTTCGATAAACTACTGCAGTTATAACTATAAGCACGCCTACAAAATGAACGTTGGGTAGCCATTCCATAGCAAAATCCCCTACGCACATAAGCGCGGCAAGCAACGACAGCAAAGCGATATCTTTAAGCTGTAGCTTCATTTTACTCAGCCTTAAAGGAATATGTTTCGCCTGCTACTATTTCGGTAGTATCTACGCCTGATGTGGCATACTGGTCATTTACATAAAATGCCCAGTACTTACCGTCGGTATCAAAATCGAGTGTGATACCGTTTACTGTTTTTACGTACAAGCCGTACTGACCGTCTTCACCTGCGATAAGGCCCTCTTCTAAAAGGGCATCACCTACGGTAGTTTTGCTTGTGCTGATTTCAAAGCTTGTTTCCTTACCGTCGGTATCAACTACAACAAAGGTAAAACTTTTCTCTGCCTTTTGTGTTTCGGTCACGCCCGACGATACAGGGTTAGATGTGGTGTTGTCGTTACATCCTGCTGCACACAGTGCCATAGCCGCAATAAGCACAATACAAAGTAATGCCGACAACATTTTTTTAAATTGTGTCTTTCTCATAATTTGCATTCTCCTAAAAAATTTTATTTCTCCTTTTTAATCGGCGCTCGCGATTTTATCAAAAGGCAATTGCTTGAAAAATATTTCGACTTGGCACGGTTGTGTTTCACCTTCTCGGGAATATCCCAATGGCTTGTCCTCTCTTTGCGGCAGAGAGTAGAAAACAACCCACTTTGTGCCTTACGGCGACGGGCTCGTACAGGAATTTCACCTGTTTCCTTTTCAAGCATATACATTTTACAGCATCTTAAGAAAAAATTCAATACTAGATGAATTAAAACTAAATTAACAAATAAAAAACCCGACATCACATCGGGTTTTTTATTATTTCTATAGGGTGATTAGGGTTGTTGCAAATTGTTTGGTCGTAAAATATAACGTTTTCAGCAGCAACATTCACCTTTGGATATACTATTTCGTCGGTTCTATTTGTTGCCTCAAAACGCAATCTTGAAGCCTTAAAATCAATGTTTTTAAGCGTTACGTTTTCTGTTGGATAGTTTGAATGAAGCAGAGTATCGATGTCATTTTCAACCGTTATATTATCAAGTGTGATATTACTGTGCGGTATCGGGGTGCATCCCGGATAATGACTGCGGGCATAGGTATCATAGTTAAGACTTATTGAAACACCTATGCTTCTCTTCTTTTTTAATCTGCAATTCCTGATGATTATATTGCGACAGCCGCATGCAAGTTCTTCACTGTCACGTACTGCAACCCAATTTATGCCATCATATTGCTTTATCCCTTTTTCGTGGCAAGGAGACGTATTTGAAGTATAAAGCTTTCCGTCTTGCGGATTCATAACTACTCGGTAGGTTTTACCATTTGCCGCCACGGTGTCGGAGTGCTGCACCTGCATACCTTTATACCAACGGCACCACGCACCGCCAAGTATTCGGCAAAAATAACCTACGGTCGAGTCGTCATCAAGGTCTGTGCAGTTTTCTATAAGACCGTCTTCTATCCAACCTACGTGGGTATTAGAAGTTGCATAATCAAACGCATTAAGAGCAATCGGGTCATCATACGTGCGAAATTTTCCATCTTTGATAACAAATTTTTCGCCCCAACCGAGATGTACACCGTCTTTACTGCCTGTAATATACAAATTTTCAAGATATATATTATGAAATGCGCTAATTTGAATAGCATAGTCTTTTTTGTGTAAGCCGTGGCATTCAAAGTCAGTAATTTTAAGATTTTTAACATATATCATAGCCACCTGTGCGCGCAGACCAACAATACGACTGTTAACGCCAAAATCTGCGCTTTCTACACCATTACAGTCAAGATGCAAACCATTTATTGTTATGTTATGATTGTATTCACCCCTTAGGGCACCTTTGTTTATAAACGCATTACCGTTAACACCAGACTCGCTTTGAACACGACGCAACGTAACACCATTTGCAAATGTAAGGGTTGTGTTGTCACCTATTTCAATCTGCTCTGATATGTTATAAATGCCGGGTATATCAACTATTATTTCACCGCCATTGTCTATTGCACGTTGTAAGGCTATTGAATTCTCTCGGGCATCGTTTTGTGACAAAAAACCATAATTTTTAGCGTTAATCATAAAAATCCCCCTCTATTAAAACGTAAATAAGACTGTAGAAGCAAATGCGACTAAAATGCTGGCAATAACAAGCATAACAAATAAGGTAATAGCAACACTACCAAAGTGTATTATATGGCTATTTTATATAGATTTATAGTGCTTTTTGTTTAAAAATAGCATTTTTATACTTTTGTTAAAAAGATATTGACATTTTAAGTGTTTGAATTTACAATATGTTTATGAAAACATATATTTTTGATTCCAAAAAAATTGAACTTTTAATTTCAGACTTTTATATAAGCACAGGTATTGCTATCACCATTTATGACATAAACACAAATGTTGTTGCAAGTTCCGGTAACTATACACCATTTTGTTCACTTATACGCAGCAACCCTGAATATATAAAACGATGTAAAAAATCTAACCTTGTTCACATTAATAAAGCTAAAGAAAAAAGAGAAACCGTTTATTACACTTGTCACGCTGGAAATATGGAAGTGATAACACCCATCATCTTCGAAAGCACAATAATAGCGTATTTACAAATCGGTCAATTTCACGATGAAAATGGTACCTATGCAAACATTCAAAAATTAAACTGTTTTTCAGACCTTAATAATAAATTACTTTTTTCGCTTTACAACAACATTCCTGTTGTATCAGACAAGAAACTTTCCGCGCTTCAAAACATATTGCAGCTTATTATAAAATCATTTTGGGTTGATGGGCTTATCTCTTATAAGCGTAGTATGCTTTCTGTTAAAATCGAACAATATATCTTTGAAAATTTAGATCAAAAGATTTACGTCGGCGATATTTGTAAAAAGTTTTCGTTATCAAGAAACGCCCTTTATGACCTTTTTAATAAAGAATTTGGTATGGCTGTCAACGAATTTATACTCAAAAAAAGAATCGAACTCGCAAAATCTCTTCTGGCAAAAAAAAATAAAAGTATATCAGAAATTTCTGATATGTGCGGATTTACCGACTATAACTACTTTATACGTATTTTTAAAAAGCAATGCGGTACAACACCGCTTAAATACAGGAAAATGACCGCTTTGTAATTGAAGTGGTCATTTTTTATATATTCTTTTCGGTGTTCTTAAGAAAAAATTCAATATTTAAGTAGTTTACTTTTAATATTTTGTATGTTAGAATGTGTCAAAAGGATGAAACAAACACAGGTGCGGTATGAAAGAAACTTTAAAACAAAAAATTAAATACTGGGTAAAAACGGTAGTTGAGTTTATTCTTAATCCACGACTGCTTTTGTGCTTTGGACTTGCCTGGATTATAACAAACGGTTGGGCGTATATTACTGGTGCTGTCGCATTATGGCTAAAGATTGAATGGCTAGGCGCCGTAGCGGGTGCATATCTTGCAGCACTGTGGATACCGTTTACTCCCGAAAAGATAATCACCGTAATCATTGCGATATTTTTGCTTAAACTACTTTTTCCAAATGACAAAAAAACACTCGAAAAGCTTCACAATATGAAAGAAAAGGCAAA
>JAZSBS010000136.1:0-7731 GCA_045602525.1 Acutalibacteraceae bacterium | reverse complement strand
TAGGAAACTGCCCTTTGTTTTTTAGGATGTAAAAATTGGTGATTATATGAGAGAAATATCAGTAGAATTAATTACAAACACAGTAGCAGAATTGTGCATTGTGGCTAACAAAGAATTGCCGTGTGATATCCAAAACTGCTTGCACCGTTGTGCCAAGACAGAAACCAATATTTTAGGTAAAAGCGTGCTTTGTGATTTGGAAAAAAACCTTGAAGCCGCCAAAGAGTATGATATTCCTGTATGTCAGGATACCGGTATGGCAGTAGTCTTTTTAGAAATTGGGCAAGATGTGCATATTACGGGTGGCGATTTAAACGATGCTGTAAATGAGGGCGTTCGTCGCGGTTACACAATCGGACTGCTTCGTAAATCTATAGTAGCCGACCCTTTGAATCGTGTTAATACAAATGACAATACCCCCGCAGTTTTACATATTAACATTGTAAGCGGTGATAAAATTAAAATCACTGTAGCACCAAAAGGATTTGGTAGTGAGAATATGAGTGGCATTAAAATGCTTACACCTTCACACGGCAGAGATGGTGTGGTTGATGCGGTGCTTGAAATAGTAAAGGCGGCATCAAACAATCCTTGTCCGCCGATGGTTGTGGGTGTAGGGCTTGGCGGCGATTTTGAGCAATGCGCATATCTATCTAAAAAAGCACTTTGCCGTAGCATCGATTTTAGACACTCCAATCCATTTTATGCAGAACTTGAAAATGAACTTCTTGAAAGAATCAACCAATTAGAAATAGGCCCACAGGGCTTTGGTGGGATAACTACCGCTTTTGCCGTTAATATTGAAACTGCACCAACGCATATTGCAGGATTACCCGTCGCTGTGAATATAGGATGTCACGTGACAAGACATATAACAAAGGAAATTTAAAGATGGATAATATTAAAATGATAGCGCCGTGTTTATTCGGCGTAGAGAGCATTGCCGCCGATGAATTCAAACGTATGGGATTTACCGATGTTACTGCCGAAAATGGCAGAGTGCTACTTTCGGGCGATGCTAATATGCTGGCGCGTGCAAATATTAATTCTCGCTTTGCCGAGCGTATACTTATAAATATGGGTCAGTTTACAGCTACCACCTTTACCGAACTTTTTGATGGCGTAAAGTCGCTTCCTTGGGAACGATTTATAGGAAAAGACGATGCTTTTCCTATAAGTGCGGGTTCAAGTATCAACTCGGTGCTTTTCAGCATACCTGACTGTCAATCAATTATCAAAAAGGCTATTGTCGATCGACTTTCATCTAAATATGGTATTAAGTGGTTTGCTGAAACGGGCGCTGAATACAGGGTTCGTTTTAATATAATTAAAGATACTGTAACCGTTACTATTGATACCTCGGGTGAAGGTTTGCACAAGCGTGGTTATCGTCGCAATTCTAACGATGCACCGCTTAAAGAAACATTGGGTGCTGCTATGTGCGATTTGGCTCGTATTTTCCCCGACACCATGCTTTACGACCCGTTTTGTGGTAGCGGTACGTTGCTTATAGAGTCGGCGCTTATGGCTACCAAAACAGCTCCAGGTCTTCGTCGATTTTTTGCGGCAGAGCGATTTGGTTCTATACCAAAAACTGCTTGGCAGCAAGAACGTATGCGCGCTCAGGATTTGATACTAAAAAACATAGACTTTAAAGCGCAGGGTTATGATATTGACCCGAGTTCTGTAGAGCTTACACTTGCTAACGCTAAAAAAGCCGGAGTTGAAAAATATGTAAAAGCGGCAGTTGCCGATATACGCAATTTCAAAACACCCAACGAGCGTTTGCTGGTCATCACCAACCCACCTTACGGTGAGCGTTTGCTTGACGTGCGTGAAGCCGAAAAGCTTTATAAAATTATGGGCGAGAGGTTTGATAGGACACCCGGTAAAAAGTATTTTGTTATAAGTCCCCACGACGAGTTTGAAAAGCATTTTGGCGAGATTGCTGATAAGCGCCGCAAGCTTTATAACGGTATGATAAAATGTCAACTCTTTATGTACTTTAAAAACAAAGGAATATAAAATAATGAGATACGTTTTTTATATTAACCCCGTAGCAGGCAAAGGTAATTCACAAGAGGGTATTATCAATTCTATAAAATTATATTTTGCCGACAAAAGTGAAGATGTAAAAATACATATAACAAAATCAATTGGCGATGCGTTATCCGACGCAAAATTCGAAGCCCAAACAGGTGATAGCATCCGTATGTTCGCATGCGGCGGCGAGGGTACTGTGTTCGAGGTGCTTAACGGTATTGTTGGATTTGATAATGTAGAGCTTGGAGTTATACCTTGCGGTTCGGCAAACGATTTTTTAAAGTTTTTTAACTCGCGTGATAATTTTTTAGATATCGGCGAGCAGGTGGATGGCGAAATAATTGAAATGGATTTGATTAAGGCGGGGGATAAGTACTGTCTTAACGGATGCTCTGTGGGTATGGATGCGGTAGTCGCACGCGATATGTCCATATTTAAAAAATGGCCGCTCGTGTCAGGTTCGCTTGCATACAATCTGGCAATAGTAAAAACCTTTTTGGGCAAGCTTGGAATTACGGTAGATATATCGGTCGACGGACAAACGCCAGAACGTAAAAACTGTCTTTTTGCAGTTATTGCTAATGCGCCTTACTATGGCGGCGGTTATAAGGGTGCACCCGAGGCAGTACCTTATGACCAAAAACTTGATTTTACTTTGGTAGATAAAATATCCAAACTTAAAATACTTAAGTTTTTGGGAATTTATAAAAAAGGTGATCATAAAAAACTTGATTGCTGCACACTTAAAAACTGCAACAGTATGGAATTTACAGCCGAAAAGCCAATACCTGTAAATCTTGACGGTGAGATAATTGAAACTACGCATATGAGATTTGAGCTTGTAAAAAGCGCGGTTAAGTTTATAGTACCAAAAGGCATTGCAAACAAACTGTTAACAAAAGTTTAAATGTTTTTGACTTTACTTGACTTTTAAAAAATATTGGATATAATAGGTAATTGTAAAACAACTGCAACGCAGTAAAAAGGAGATATTATTATGACAATTAAACCATTGGCTGACAATGTTGTCATAAAGGCAACAGCAGCTGAAGAAACTACTAAAAGCGGTATTGTTCTTACATCCGCTTCTAAAGAAAAGCCTCAGATTGCCGAGGTTGTAGCAGTAGGCCCAGGTGGCCTTGTTGATGGCAAAGAGGTTGTAA
Organism: Acutalibacteraceae bacterium; assembly: GCA_045602525.1. Classification (GTDB taxonomy): domain Bacteria; phylum Bacillota; class Clostridia; order Oscillospirales; family Acutalibacteraceae; genus UBA737. The sequence continues at coordinate 4,525 of JAZSBS010000136.1, read as the reverse complement.
TGACTGTAAAGCCCGGCGATAAGGTAATCGCTGCTAAATATGCAGGCACTGATATTAAGGTGAATAATGAGGAATATACCGTTCTTCATCTTTCTGACATTCTTGCAATAGTTGAATAAGGAGGTCTTTTACTATGGCAAAAAATATTATTTTTGGTGAAGAAGCGCGCAAGTCACTACAGACAGGTGTTGATAAACTTGCAAACGCCGTTAAAGTAACTTTAGGACCTAAGGGCAGAAACGTTGTTCTTGACAAGAAATATGGTTCACCGCTTATCACAAATGACGGTGTAACTATCGCTAAAGAAATTGAACTTGAAGATGCTTTTGAAAATATGGGCGCACAGCTTGTAAAAGAAGTATCGGTTAAGACAAACGACGCCGCAGGTGACGGTACAACCACCGCTACAGTTTTAGCACAAGCACTCATTAACGAGGGTATGAAAAACGTAGCCGCGGGCGCCAACCCAATGGTAGTTAAAAAAGGTATTAAAACTGCAGTTGATACCGCTATCGCTTCTATTATAGATAATTCAAAAAAGGTTTCAGGAAGTGACGATATTGCACGAGTTGCTACCGTATCATCGGGTGACGCTCAAATAGGCTCACTTATTGCCGAGGCTATGGAAAAGGTTTCTGCTGACGGTGTTATTACTGTTGAGGAATCAAAGACCGCTGAAACCTATTCAGAGGTTGTAGAGGGTATGCAGTTTGACCGTGGCTATATAACACCTTATATGGTAACCGATACCGATAAGATGGAAGCCGTTATTGACGATGCTTATATTCTTATTACCGACAAAAAGATTTCTAACATTCAAGAGATTTTACCGCTTCTCGAGCAGATTGTTCAATCGGGTAAAAAGCTCGTTATCGTTGCCGAGGATATCGAGGGCGAGGCTCTTTCGACCCTTATTGTTAACAAGCTTCGCGGCACATTTACCTGTGTTGCAGTAAAAGCTCCTGGCTTTGGCGACAGACGCAAAGAAATGCTTCGCGATATCGCTATTCTTACAGGCGGCGAGGTTATAACTGAAGAATTAAGCCTTGAACTCAAAGACGCAAACGTTATGCAGCTTGGCCGTGCGCGTCAGGTTAAGGTTACAAAAGAAAACACCGTTATTGTTGACGGCGCAGGCGATAAAACCGCTATCAAAGATCGCGTAGCACAAATCAGAAATGAAATCGCAATCACAACATCAGAGTTTGACCGCGAGAAGCTTCAGGAACGCCTTGCTAAGCTTGCAGGCGGTGTTGCTGTAATCAAGGTTGGCGCTGCTACCGAGATTGAAATGAAGGATAAAAAGCTCCGTATAGAAGACGCTCTTGCCGCTACCAAAGCCGCAGTTGAAGAGGGCATCGTAGCAGGCGGCGGCGTAGCTCTTCTTAATGCTATCCCCGCAGTTGCAGAGCTTGCCGCAAAGACCGAAGGCGACGAAAAGACAGGTGTTAATATTGTGCTCAAGTCTTTGGAAGCTCCCATCCGTCAGATTGCTTACAATGCTGGTATTGAAGGTTCGGTTATCATTGATAAGATTTTAAATAGCGGTAAAGTTAATTATGGCTTTGACGCTTATAATGAAACCTATACCGATATGATAGATGCAGGTATTGTTGATCCAACAAAGGTAACCCGTTCAGCGCTTGAAAATGCAGCTTCAGTTGCCGCAATGGTGCTCACAACAGAGAGCCTTGTTGCCGACAAACCTGAAGATGTTGCCGCAGCCAACGCAGCAGCCGCAGCCGCTGCCGCACAGGGCGGAATGTATTAAATATTAATTTAAGCACCCGAATTATCGGGTGCTTTATTTTTTTCTTGAATTTTATATAAATATATGTTAAATTATTTGAACGTAAGGAAGGTGAGATTATGACGCTTACAAAAGGTGAAGAATATAAGCTTTTGCATTTACTGCTTGATATGGGCGAGATGATGATGTGTTCGGGCGGCGAGGTACGTCGTGTTGAAAACACTTTGTCGCTTATGGGTAAAGCGTACGGCGCAACCGAAACCAATGTTATGGTTATTACCGCAAGCATTATAGTTACTATGAAATTTGCCGACGGAAATCTTATAACCGAAAGCCGTCGTGTAGAGAGTCCCGGTAGTAACAAGCTATGGCGACTTGAGGGTCTTAATGCACTTAGCCGTAGGTGTTGTGAAAATCCGCTATCTATTGAAGAACTTGAAATCGAAATTAAAAATTGCAAACAGCCTACAAATTTATGGAAGTTTTATTTGGGCTCTGCTTTAGCTGCGGGCGCGTTTGCTGTGTTTTTTGGAGGTAATATTCTTGATGGTATCGTCTCTGCTGTTTTTGCATTGCTGGTTTGCTTCTTTCAAAGAAAACTATCAAGCTATTTTCCAAACAACATAATATTTAATATTGTATGTTCTTTTATTATTGGAGTATTGATTTGCCTTACTACAAAAATTATACCGATATCTCATACCGATATGATAATAATAGGTGTTATAATGCTACTTATACCCGGTATTGCGTTCACAAACTCTATGCGTGATATTCTGGTAGGGGACACGATATCCGGTATAATGCGACTTATAGAAAGTCTGCTTTGGGCGGCAGGTCTTGCCGTTGGCTTTATGCTTGCGATTCTTCTTGTAGGAGGTATTGCAATATGAATATGACTGAAATTGTTATACAGCTTATAACAGGTATGTTGGGTTCGCTTGGTTTCGCGTTGCTTTTTGGACTAAGAAAGCAATATCTTATAGCCGCGGCGCTTGGGGGATTTCTTAACTGGGGACTTTATCTGCTTGGTGCGTACCTTTGGAATGTGATATTTTTTGCAGGACTTTTAGCATCGGCAGCATCTGCGCTTTACAGTGAAATAATGGCTCGTGTTAAAAAAGCGCCTGCAACTCTTTTCTTTATAACCTCGGTTATACCGCTTATTCCCGGTAGGGCACTATATTATACCTGTAGCAATGCGGTAATGCGTGATTGGGCACAGGCTAAATCGTACGCCAATATTACATTGCAATACGCTTTATCAATCGCGGCAGGTGCTTGTATTGTTTGGGCAATAACGCTAACTATCGAAAATATAAAAAAGAATAAAAAAGCAAAATAAAAAAACACCCTTATTTGTTTAAAAAAATTGTTGACAAATAGGGGTGTTAGTGTTATTATATGATAGCGTGCGAAACTGTGCGTAGTTTCGTGCTGTCTATTTTTTAAAGAAAGGAGATAGTGAATAGTGCCTACCTTTAACCAATTAGTTCGTAGCGGTCGTGAAACCGTTGAAAAGAAGGCTAAGGCTCCTGCACTCCTCAAGGGTTACAACTCTATGAAGCGCAACCTTACCGACAACGATTCACCGCAGAAACGCGGCGTATGCACAGCTGTTAAAACTTCTACACCTAAGAAGCCTAACTCTGCTCTTCGTAAAATTGCCAGAGTACGTCTTTCAAACGGCATTGAAGTATCAGCTTACATTCCCGGTATCGGCCACAACTTACAGGAACACTCGGTTGTTCTTATTCGTGGCGGACGTGTTAAGGACCTTCCTGGTGTTCGTTACCACATCATCAGAGGTACACTTGATACACAGGGTGTAGCTAACAGAATGCAGAGTCGTTCCAAGTATGGCGCAAAGCGTCCTAAAGCAGGTGCGAAATAATTTTTTTAGAGAATAGACAATCTCTGCTGTAAACCGGCAGGCTTTATATAATAGTGAAAGCCTTGTTAGGTGTTAACGGGAATTTGTCAACTCGAGTACCTATGATATCATTCCTATGAAGGAGGGAAGTACAATGCCAAGAAGAGGCTTTATTGCAAAACGTGATGTATTGCCGGATCCTATCTACAACTCAAAGAAGGTTACTCGCCTTATCAACAACATTATGCTTGACGGTAAGAAGGGTGTAGCTCAGAAGATAGTTTACGGTGCTTTTGACATCATCAGTGAAAAAACAGGTAAAGAACCACTCGAAGTGTTTGATGCTGCTATGGAAAACATTATGCCACAGCTCGAATGTAAAGCGGTTCGTAAGGGCGGTGCCACATATCAGGTTCCGTTCGAGGTTCGTCCTGAAAGAAAGCAGACTTTGGCGCTGCGTTGGCTTACAATGTTCAGCCGTCAGCGTTCAGAGCGCACAATGAAACAGCGTCTTGCTAACGAAATTATCGATGCTACTAACGGCTTGGGTAATGCTGTTAAAAGACGTGAAGAAATGCACAGAACAGCAGAAGCAAACAAGGCTTTTGCTCACTACAGATGGTAATTTGTTAAAGACCGCGTAATACACGCGGATGGAGGTTAAAAATGCCAAGAAAAGTATCTCTTGAAATGACAAGAAATATTGGTATCATGGCTCATATCGACGCCGGCAAAACAACCACCACAGAGCGTATCCTTTTCTACACAGGTGTAAACCGTAAGATGGGTGAAACTCATGATGGCGGCGCAACCATGGACTGGATGGCACAGGAGCAGGAGCGTGGTATTACCATTACTTCTGCTGCTACCACATGTTTCTGGAATGACCATCGTATCAATAT
>JAZSBS010000135.1:0-3098 GCA_045602525.1 Acutalibacteraceae bacterium | reverse complement strand
TTTACCTTTTGTCCTCTTCTTGCTGCCATAATACCACCGCCTTTAAAAATTCATCATAATCAAATATTGCGTTTAAGCAATCTAAAAATGCATTTGACGACATATTAGTAGGCAAATTCAAATACTGTGCAAGGCTACGGCGTTTCTGTACACTGTTTTTACCACCAGAAAGTCCCAATCCATATATATCCGTTTTGGTAATTTTCTTATTGCCTTTTTCTTGACACACTTTGCCTGTTATGCCGCTACGGGCAAGCGCATCGATAAGTGTTTGTTTGTCTAAACCTTCAACGCCTAAAATCCCCTCTTTAGAAGGCTTGGCTTTACGCTTTTCTTTACCAGAAAGCTGTGGCACATATACATTTGTGATACTGCCCTCAGGGCAGATTTGTTTCAAATGAGAACGTATAACCGCACCAGCGTTATCCGAGTCGGTAATAACAACAATACCGCATTTTTGTGCAAGTAATCGTATCAACTCACGCTTTTCTGTGTCCTTAAAAATACTGAAGCCGTTTGTTACGATAATAGTAGCGTCTATTATGTTTTCAAGTGTAATTTTATCGTATTTACCCTCAACAACTACTGCTTGGCTTAGTTTAATCAACCGACTCACCCTTTGCAATTATATATACAAGTTTTACAGTTAATTGCTCAAGTACAGCACGTGGTTGAGAGGCAAAACTTTTAAGAGATTTATCGGCATCTGCAATTGCTTCCAAACTGAGCCTCAGTTTTATACCGTTAAACTTTTTTAGATTTTGTGTGGCACGATCAATTAAAAATAGTTTATTTTTTGCATATTTAAAATCAGCTGCAATGTCTGCTTTTGATACACCGGCAAGATTTGCAGTATAGGTACGATAAATATCTACATAGCTTGATGCCGCAACACTTAAAATTACCATAGGCTCAATACGCATAAAAAACATATCATCAAGCATTTTAAGGGCTGATGATACATCACCCGAGAGTATTTGCTTTACATACTCATAAACCGACGCATCAATTGATTTTATCGCAATAATATCAACAGTTTCTTTAGTTATTTCACCGTTTTCAACAAAAGCACACAGCTTGTCAAGCTCATTTTTTAGAGTGCTTAAATCGGTGCCTACAACCTCAACTAAATAACGCGCAGCGATCTCACCAAAGTAACAGCCGCGTTTTTTAGCGCCGTCAGAAAGCATTTTAACTAATGCAGTAATACTACGATGATTTATTTCGACACATTTGCCGCCCACCTTTTCAACAGCAGCAGATATCTTTTTTTCTTTAGCACCCTTTTTACCATCAAAAACTATCGAATCAAAACTGATTATCAAAACACAAGTGTCATTTGCGTTTGATATTAACTCAATCAATCTGTCAAAATCGCTCTTGGCACAGTGCTCAAAATCAAAATCAGAAAGCACTACAGATTTATGCTCTGCCATCATAGGAAACTGATTTACAGCATCAAAAACCTCCTGTAAATCACAATCACTCTCAAATTTTTGGAGGTTAAAAAACGGATCACCGTTAGAAGCCTTTTTTGCCAAAGTATCTTTATAATGATTTTTCAAATACGAATCATCACCATAGATAAGATATATCGGTGCGAAATGTCCACTTGATATATCACGTCTTAATTCATCCTCGTATACTGTTGGCATTTAAATCACTTCTTTTCATTTTATATTCGTAGTAATACATATAACCGATAACTGCCGCAATAACAAACAACGACCACCAAAAAGAACTCTTTGGCAAAATGGCTATGGTTATAGGTAACTTTGCGATTTTGTTGACGGAAAACACTATAAATCGCGAACACAAACCCGCAATCCAAAAAATCGAATAACTTAAAAATTTAACCATCGGTATAACCGATAGACAAATAGCTACTATATTAAATACAAGCGCTATTGTTACGGGATATGTTACAAGCAGATTGGTAATCGGCGCTACAACCGATGCATAACCAAAGATTTTAATAATCACTGGCAAAGTGAAAACCATAGCAAAAACTGAACAAAAAACTATACTAAGCAAAGTTTTGATAATTTTTGACGAAATATTAAAGTGTCTAATTGTAATACGATAATAAAAAGGCACTACCCAAATAATCGCAAGTGTTGATAAAACCGATAATTGAAAAGACACATTTACAATTGCAAATGGTGCGCCGATTAACACAGCGGTAACAGCAGTTAACAAGGAACTTAACGAATCGTTTTCACGGTTAAAAACTGGCGCTAAACCCGCGATTACAAACATTACCCCGGCTCTAATTACAGACATAGTAAATCCACAAACAAGCAAAATTAGCACCACAGCAGCAACAGATAATAGACTGCGAATATATTTATTATAAAACAACCTGTCCAGACAAAAAAATATTGCCGTCATAATAATGGAAAGATGCATACCCGAAACCACAATGATATGACTGATTCCCGTGGTTTTAACATTGTTTAAAAATTCATCACTAAGCAACGTTTTATTACCCGCTGTAAGCGCAACCAAAAATCCTGCTGTATCTCCCTTGAAACGTGAGCAAACTATATTTTTAACATAAACGCGAATATTGCCTGCCATCCTGTAAAAATCGTTGTAATTTCTGGTTTTTTCAATCTCCTTAACACTTGCAGTGGCATATATGCCATTACCGTAATCATAAAGCCTATATTCATCATAGATATCAACTACGCTTAATTTTAATGTTGCATCAACAATATCGCCCATCTTTAGTTTTGTTTTCTTATAATCAAAAACTAAATATTTTGTATTTTGGGGTAGGTCACCGCTACTTTCTACTTTTAATGTAACAGTGTTAAAATTTTCATATGACTCGGGCTCTGAAACAACCAAAAATCTGCCATTTACCTGATTTTTATCATATTTACTTATTTTTTCAATCTGAGCAAATTGAAAAAATAAACTGATAATAAAAAAAGCAATCATTGCCGCAACGGTTATGTATTTATATTTTTTGCGTACTATGATAGTTACAAGTAAAATTAACGCTGCTGCAAGAATTACAAAAGCAAGAAACTTGATATAAAGCGAAATTGCAGCCGCAACACAGCACACAAGCGCTGCAAATAGCATAGGTC
>JAZSBS010000134.1:0-3029 GCA_045602525.1 Acutalibacteraceae bacterium | reverse complement strand
ACAGGCTTTTATTTTGGTCGTCCCGAAAATGCGCAGACCTATGAAAATGCGGGCTATATACGCGACTATGCTATTGCGGCTATAGTTGACGGTTATGAAGACGGATGTATAGTAGCCACACTTAAAAACAAGTTCGCAAGCGGAACAATGCTTGACTGTCTTGAGGCGGGCAGTATTCCATTTAGTGTTGATACGACCACGCTTTATGATGAAAAGGGTAAGCAGATTGAAAGCGCATATCAGCCTATGAGCAAAATAAAAATACCGTTTGACCGTGAGGTTAAAGTTGGTTCTATGCTTAGAATGAAAGTATAAGTATTATTGTCTTGCAAAATATGTCAAATTATGGTAGAATATCTCTACCCCAAAAATAAAGGAGTCTTTAAAGATGAAAAAGGAAGTATTAGTTGAAATTTCAGCTCGTCACGTACACGTGACACAAGCTACACTCGAAACACTTTTTGGCGCAGGTCACACCCTTACCAACAAAAAAGACCTTTCACAGCCCGGTCAATTCGCTTGTGAGGAAAAGGTAACAGTTGTAGGTCCAAAGGGTAGCCTTAAGGCTTCAATCCTTGGTCCTTGCCGTCCCGCCGACCAAGTAGAGCTTTCTCTTACCGACGCTCGTACAATCGGTGTTGTAGCACCTATCCGTGAGTCAGGCGATGTTGCAGGCAGTGGTGTATGTAAGCTTGTTGGTCCTTGCGGCGAGGTAGAACTTACCGAAGGAGTTATCGCTGCAAAGCGTCATATACATATGACATGTGCTGACGGTGAAAAGTACGGAATTAAAGATAAGCAGATTGTTAGTGTTAAAATCCCAACCGAAGGCAGAGCGCTTGTATTTGGCGACGTTGTAGCACGTGTTAGTGATAGCTATGCACTTGCTATGCACATTGATACTGACGAAGCAAATGCTGCTTGTGTTCCCGGTAGCTGCATTGGTGAAATTCTTGACTAATCCGTTAGGACTTTATATTCACATACCTTTTTGTGAGAAAAAATGTAATTATTGTGACTTTTATTCCGCGTTTTATAATAAGGACACACTAAGTGTTTATTTATCCGCGCTTAAAGGTGAGATAAGCAAGTGGGGCGGCCAATTACACCGCCCCATTGATACTATTTATATTGGCGGTGGAACACCTTTGCTTTTGGGTGAAGAGATTATTTCACTACTTGACTGCATAAGACAAAACTTTTCGATTTTACCTGATGCCGAAATTACAGCAGAGGCAAATCCATCGTCAAGCGGCGAGTTTTTATCCTTTGCCAAAACGGCAGGTGTTAACCGCTTGTCAATTGGTGTTCAATCAGGATGTAATGAAACACTCAAAATTCTTGGCCGCACTCATACTGCCAACGATGCTGTAAACACGGTTGCAAACGCTCGTCAACTCGGGTTTGATAATATTTCGGTTGACCTTATGATTGCATTGCCGCAAAGCAATTTGCAGACGCTTAAAAATGATATTGAATTTATGTTGTCAATGTCACCCGAACATATTTCATCATATATTTTAAAAATAGAGCAAAATACCGTATTTGCTAAAAAATACGATATCTTAAATCTGCCTGATGATGATGCGGCGGCAGAGCAGTATCTTTATATGTGTAAGGCATTTGAGAAAAATGGGTATAATCATTATGAAATATCCAATTTTGCAAAGGGTACCCATATAAGTCGTCACAATACAAAATATTGGGTAGGCGAGGATTATTTAGGCATTGGTCCTGCGGCACATTCGTGTCTTGACGGTAAGCGTTTTTATTACCCACGCGATTTAGGTGGATTTATTAAAAATCCACAAACTATATCCGATGGTGAAAGCGGTGACAAAGCAGAACGGTTAATGTTAGGTCTGCGATTGTCTAAAGGTGTCGACCTACACCAAATTTATGGTGAAATACCAGAGGATATTAAAAAGAAAATAAATCTGCTCGAAAATGCAGGTTATATAAAGGCAAATTTGCCATACATATCACTGACTGATAGTGGTATGCTTATTTCAAACAGCATTATTGCTGAATTGATTGGTGATTATTTATGAAGACATTTAAAATACATCTTATTCGTCACGGTGCCACCGATGCCAATACCGCGGGTATGTATATCGGCAATCGCACCGATTTGCCGCTTAGCCCCGAGGGTGTTCGCGAGTTGCAACAGATGCGTGAGGCGATGGAATATCCTGATATAGAGCGCCTTTACACAAGCCCTATGCTTCGCTGTAAGCAAAGCGCCAACATAATTTACTCAGGATTTGAACCGCACGTTATTGACGAGCTTACCGAATATGACTTTGGCGAGTTTGAGGGCAAAACCGCTGAGCAGCTTGAACTTATGCCCCAGTATGCCGAGTGGACTGCCGGCAGACTTGAGGCTCCCGAGGGTGGCGAGACCACACAAAATTTTGTAAAGCGTCAGGCACTCGCTCTTAATATGATAGTGCGCGATATGATGAGTCACGATGTTACAAATGCGGGTGTTATAATGCATGGCGGTGCTATTATGATGCTGTTAGCCGCTTGTGCAGTTCCCCGTAAACATTCGGTTGAATGGACAAGTGATAACGGACGCGGTTATTCAATTATGATAACACCATCTTTGTATCACAGCAGTGGTATAGTCGAAGTCTACGATATTATTTAAGGTGTAAATTATGGTAAACATAGGAAATGATTGGGATAATATTCTTGCAGACGAATGGGAAAAGCCGTATTATAAAAACCTGCGTGGTTTTTTAAAGACCGAATACGTAAGCAGAACTATTTATCCCAATATGCACGATATTTTTAATGCGCTTAAATATACCTCCTTTGAGGATACAAAGGTTGTAATCATAGGTCAAGACCCCTATCACGGTGAGGGGCAGGCTCACGGGCTTTGCTTTTCGGTTAAGGAAGGTGTACCCCACCCACCATCTCTCAGGAATATATTTAAAGAACTCAATTCCGATGTTGGTAAAGAAATTCCAAAAAGCGGTGAGCTGACTGACTGGGCAAAGCAGGGCGTATTACTGCTTAAC
>JAZSBS010000133.1:0-3946 GCA_045602525.1 Acutalibacteraceae bacterium | reverse complement strand
AAAGGTATTAAAGTTGCAATTCTGTTTATGAACTGTATTGTTTGGTTGCCTATTTATTTTGGTATTTTAAAAACAGGCGCTTTGGCAGTACCGCTTAATTTTAGATATTCCTCTGATGAAATTGACTATTGCTTACAGCTTGCAGAGGCTGATGTTCTTATATTTGGCACCGAGTTTATTGGTCGTGTTGAAGCGGTCGCCGATAAAATTTCTAAAAAATGCACACTAATTTATTTTGGATCAGGCTGTCCCGCATTTGCTGATGATTATAATGATTTAACATCAGAGTGTTCATCTATCTTCCCTGATTGTGAACTTACCGAAGAAGACGATGCGGCAATATATTTCTCATCAGGTACTACAGGTTTTCCAAAAGCTATATAACATAATCACGAAAGCCTTATTCACTCTTGCCGTGTAGAGCAAGCGCACCACGGTCAAACAAAGGATGACTGTTTTTTATGTATTCCTCCGCTTTACCATACGGGCGCTAAAATGCACTGGTTTGGTAGCCTTATCACTGGCTCAAAGGCTGTAATACTAAAAGGCACTCAGGCGCGCAATATTTTAAATGCCGCCGCACAGGAAAAATGCACAATTGTTTGGTTACTCGTACCTTGGGCACAAGATATTTTAAACGCTCTTGATAATGGAGATATAAGTCTTGATGAGTTTGATTTTTCAAACTGGCGTCTTATGCATATCGGCGCGCAACCTGTACCACAAAGCCTTATAAAACGTTGGCTCGAATATTTTCCAAATCATCAGTACGATACAAACTATGGTTTGTCTGAATCAATCGGTCCTGGTGCTGTGCACTTGGGTGTTGAAAACGTACACAAGGTTGGCGCAATCGGTGTAGCAGGTTATGGTTGGGAACTTAAAATCGTTGACCCTGAGGGTGACACGGTAAATCAAGGTGATGTTGGTGAGCTTTGCCTTAAGGGACCCGGTGTTATGACTTGTTATTACCGAGATGAAAAAGCCACAGCCGACACCTTAAAAGATGGTTGGCTTTATACCGGCGATATGGCTATGGAAGACGAAGACGGATTTATCTATCTTGTTGACCGAAAGAAAGACGTTATCATTACAGGCGGTGAAAACCTATACCCTGTTCAGATTGAGAACTTCTTAGCTGCGCACGAAAAAATTATGGATGTTGCTGTAATCGGTCTTCCTGATAGTCGTTTGGGTGAAATTGCAACTGCAATTATTCAGATAAAAGACGGTATGACCTGTACCGAAGAAGAGATAAACGAATTTTGTATGTCACTTCCCCGTTACAAACGTCCTCGTAAAATCATTTTTGCTGATGTACCTCGTAATCCTACAGGTAAAATTGAAAAGCCAAAGCTTCGTAAAATGTACGGCGCTGAGGGAATTGTTGATTCACAAAACAAATCTTAATCGAAAGGTTTATATAGTATGAAAAAGTTACTTATTGGTAATCAGGCGGTAGCCGCAGGTCTTCATGATGGCGGTTTAGGTGTAGTATCAAGCTATCCTGGCACACCGTCAACCGAAATTACTGAATTTTTATCAAAATATGATGATTTACATAGCGAATGGGCACCTAACGAAAAGGTAGCCTGTGAGGTTGCTTTTGGCGCTTCACTTGCAGGCGTACGCAGTGCTTGTGCTATGAAGCATGTGGGTCTTAATGTTGCCGCAGACCCCCTCTTTACACTTTCATATACAGGTGTTAACGGAGGTATGGTTATCTGCGTTGCTGATGACCCTGCTATGCACTCATCACAAAACGAGCAGGATTCTCGTCATTATGCTATAGCATCAAAGGTTCCCATGCTTGAACCTGCAGATTCACAAGAGGCATATACCTTTGCTCGTAGCGCATTTGAACTTTCCGAAAAATACGATACACCAGTACTTCTTCGTATGTGTACACGTATTGCACATAGCCAATCTGTTGTTGAGCTTACTGACGCTATTCCTGCGGTTCTTAAGGATTATGAAAAGAACCCTGCAAAATACATAATGATGCCGGGCAATGCTGTTAAAAGACATCCTTTTGTTGAAGAACGTACATTAAAGCTTCAAGAACTTGCTGAAAATTGCATTTATAATACCGTTGAATATGGAACAAGCGATGAAATTGGTATTATTACTTCAGGTTGCTCTTATCAGTATGTTAAAGAGGTGTTTAGCGACAGTGTCAGCATACTTAAAATCGGTATGCCAAATCCACTGCCTGTAAATACAATCAAGGATTTTGCAAGCAAGGTTAAAAAGCTTTACGTTATAGAAGAACTTGACCCAATTATCGAAAATCACGTAAAATCACTTGGTATTGATGTTGTTGGTAAAGAAATGTTCTCAATTCTTGGCGAATTTTCTCAAAAGACTATTGCCGATGCATTTGGTATTGAAGCGAAAGACAGTGTTAGCGCCGATTCACCTGTTCCAAATCGACCTCCAATGATGTGTGCTGGTTGTCCACACCGCGGTATGTTCTATACCCTTGCTAAAAATAAAATTACCGTTCATGGTGATATTGGTTGCTATACCTTGGGGGCGGTTCCACCGCTTAACGCACTTGATACGACTCTTTGTATGGGTGCATCAATTTCTGGTCTTCACGGTTTTAACGCCGCAAGAGGAAACGAAACCGAAGGAAAAAGCGTTGCGGTTATTGGTGATTCTACCTTTATGCACTCGGGTATGACCAGTCTTGTTAATGTGACATATAACGCTACTAATTCAACCGTAATTATTCTCGATAACTCTATTACAGGTATGACTGGACATCAACAAAACCCCACTACAGGTTATAACATTAAGGGTGAAGTTGCTGCAAAAGTTAATCTTGAAGCGCTTTGTAAGGCACTTGGCATTAATCGTGTTCGCGTTGTTGACCCATATAACCTTAAAGAGTGTGAAGCTGCTATAAAGGAAGAGTTAGCTGTAGCAGAACCATCAGTTATTATTTCACGTCGTCCTTGCGTACTGCTTAAATCAGTTAAGGCATTGCCGTCACTTAATGTTGATGCTAATAAGTGTAAGTCTTGTAAGCGTTGTATGGGTCTCGGTTGCCCTGCAATCAGCATGAAAGACGGCAAGGCAGTAATAGATAATACTCTTTGCGTTGGCTGTGGCGTTTGCAAACAACTTTGCGCATTTGATGCTATAGATTAAAGGAGGTAAGTAATAATGAAAACTACAAACGTTATGATTGTCGGCGTTGGCGGACAAGGAAGCTTGCTTGCCTCTAAATTACTTGGTCGTTTGCTCATTGATGAGGGCTACGATGTAAAGGTTAGCGAAGTTCACGGTATGAGTCAACGTGGCGGTAGTGTTGTTACCTACGTTCGTTTTGGAGATAAGGTGTATTCACCTATTATTACCGAGGGTGAGGCAGACTACATTATCTCTTTTGAAAAGCTTGAAGCGGCTCGTTACGCTAAATATTTAAATAAAGATGGACTAATCGTTGTTAATACACAACAAATTGATCCTATGCCTGTAATTATTGGTGCCGCAGAATATCCTACCCAAGTTCTTGACGAACTTACCGCCAAAGGTTTAAAGGTAGAATCGCTTGATGCCTTAAGCCTTGCAGAACAAGCAGGCTCATCAAAAGCTGTTAATATTGTACTTATGGGTAAGGTTGCAAAGCAGTTTGGAATTTCTTATGATAAATGGATTACCGCTATTGAAAATACTGTTGCACCAAAATTTGTCGAAATGAATAAAAAGGCATTTGACCTTGGATTTAATTCTTAAATTTTAAAACTGGAAGGTGTTGTTCCAAATGGAAGAAAAACGTTACAACCAAAAAGAAATTGAAACTATGCCCGTCGAGGACATCATAAAGCATCAATCTGAGAAATTGGTAAAACAGGTTAAACACGTTTATGAAAATGTGCCTTACTACCGCGATTTGATGGATAAAAAAGGTGTAAAGCCCGAAGATATCCACGGAATT
>JAZSBS010000132.1:0-7028 GCA_045602525.1 Acutalibacteraceae bacterium | reverse complement strand
GGGCAAGGTTTTAAGCGTATCGGGGTCTATTATTACACCCTTCGGCTGATGAAACGCGCCTACTATATTTTTGTATCCGTCAAAATCTATTGCTGTTTTACCGCCCACCGATGAATCGACCTGTGACAGTACTGTGGTAGGTATATTATAAAAATCTATACCGCGCATAAAGGTTGCCGCAGCAAAACCTGCCATATCACCTGTAACTCCACCACCAACAGCCACAACACAGTCAGTGCGTGTAAAATCACCATGAACTAACGCTTCAAGTATACTTTTATAAGTGTCAAAGTTTTTTGACGCCTCACCTTGCGGAAACACAACCGTTATGGACTCTTTTGCCTGCGCGGCTACCGTTTCGGCATACTCGCGCGGCACACCGTCATCGGTGACGATAAGCACGTTGCGATCAAGATTAAAATATTCACCCGCACGATTTAAAGCGCCACGTTCAAGATAGATGTTATATCCACCGTTTTCTGTTTTTACAGGTATTATCATAAACTACACCTTGATTTCTTTTTCAAAACTTCCAAGAATTTTTAAGTTAGAGCAGCATTTGGATAATTCACCCAGCATCGCCTTGCCCTGCTCACTGCCAATATTACCCTCGCCCTCGGCATAGAAGTAATAGTCCCACACAAGCTCCTTTGTTGGTCTGCTTTTAAGCGCCTTAAGGTTAAAGCCGTGTTCACCGATTACCGATATTGCTTTGCCCAAAGAGCCTGCCGCATTGTTTACTGTAAAGAGCATTATAAAGTGGTTGTCTGTAGCAAGATGCGCCTTTTCACTGCGTGAGAACACTGCAAAACGCGTAGAGTTTTGATTACTTTCGTTTATGTGTGACTCTAATTTTTGGAGTCCAAATTTTTCCGCCGCTTCCTCACTACCTATTGCCGCGATTGTTTTGTCGCCGCTTTCAGCAACGGTTTTTGCCGCAACTGCGGTGTTAACCGCTTCAATAGTTTTAAAGCCGTGTTTATCAATATAGGTCGCGCATTGACCAAGTGCCTGTGAGTGACTTATAACCTGCTTTATATCCTCAATCTTTGCTCCCTTTACGGCAAGCAGATTTTGAACAATTTCGGCCTCATATAATCCGTTTACAAAAAGCGAACCAAAAAAGCTTAAATCCATTACCTTTCCTACGTCACCGTTAAAGCTGTTTTCAATCGGCAACACAGCGCAGTCACACTCTCCGTTTACAACAGCATCATAGGCCGCTTTAAAATCGCTGTAACCCACACAGTTTGCATCAGGGAAAATGCGACATGCCACAATATTTGCAAACGCACCCTCTACACCACTATACGCTACGCGCATACCTTCAAGCAAACGATGCTGTAAAAGCTTTGAAAGATTAATTGTTTCTTTCAAAAAATTTACATAATAAGATTTGTAATTTTCATCTTTTATAAGTGATGTATTTTTAGCAATAATTTGCTCTTCGCGAGCGAAATCGTCAATCTTTAATCCGTTTTCCTTTTTGTATGCAGCAACAATTCCGGCAGCGTCCATTCTTTGTTCAAAAAGCGCCGCCATTTGTTTGTCAACGTCATTTATAATTTGTCTTGCCTTTTCAAGTTCTGTCATAAAAATTATCCTTATTTCTTATATTCATCATAAAGCGCTTTAAAAGCAGGGATTGAGTTTTTGATTGTATCATACGCTACGCAGTATGATATACGCACATAACCCTTTGCACCAAAAGAATCTGACGGCACAAGTAATAACTCGTGATTTTTTGCCTTTTCACAAAAAGCATTGGCATCGCTTTCTAACGCTTTCATAAACAGATAAAAAGCGCCCTGCGGTTTTACCGCCTGATATCCAATTTCGCTCAAAGAGTTATAAAGCAGTTCGCGATTTTTATTGTAAAGCGATATATCAGCAGTCTGTCCGTCACATTTTGCAATCACTCTTTGCATAAGACTTGGCGCGCACACGTAACCCATACTGCGAGCCGCGCCGCAAACAGCAGCAAACAAATCGGCGGCATCATCACAATTAGGCGATACAAACACATAACCTATACGCTCACCGGGGAGGGATAACGACTTGCTATAAGAATAACAAACTATTGTATTGTTATAAAATGCGGGTATATACGGCACATCGTCGCCATAGGTAAGCTCACGATATGGTTCGTCGGCAATTATATATATTGCTCTGCCAAATTCCATGCTTTTCCTGTTAAGCAAAGAAGCTAACTTAACAATATCATTTTCGGGAATTATTGCGCCGGTAGGATTATTAGGCGAATTTACAATGATTGCCGCTGTATGTTTATTTATTGCTTTATCAAGTGCTTCAAAATCAAGTGAAAAGTTGTCGCCACAGCCTAATACCGCAACGGTTTTGGCGGCCGCATTTTTA
The DNA here is from genome assembly GCA_045602525.1 of Acutalibacteraceae bacterium. Classification (GTDB taxonomy): domain Bacteria; phylum Bacillota; class Clostridia; order Oscillospirales; family Acutalibacteraceae; genus UBA737. The sequence continues at coordinate 4,652 of JAZSBS010000132.1, read as the reverse complement.
CAAAACACGTTGTATTCTGGGAAAAATGGCGCAAGCAAAATAACTTCGTCGCCATCATTTACAACAGCCTTTAGTGTCGATGTAAGCGATGCCGCCGCTCCACAGGTGATATAAATATTCTGAGCGCTTGCCGGAAAACCGAAACGGTCTTTTATATTTTGTGCGATCTGTTCACGAACGGGCATTGCGCCCTGTGCCGAAGTGTAACCGTGAAGCGCTACGCTGTCACCACCTTCAATCAACTCTTTTATGGTGTCGTCGACAATTGCAGGTGCAGGTATACTTGGATTACCCAGACTGAAATCGTACACGTTTTGGGCGCCTATCTGCGCCTTGCGTTTTAGTGAGTATTCAAAAATTTCCCTGATTACCGAGGGTTGATTTCCAAGGTCTGCCATTTGTTTGTTAATCATAATAAAACACTCCTATTAAAGTAAAAAAATCCGCCAACTCGTAAAATGCACTTATATGCACAAACGGTTGCGGACTGTCTAAATTTTCAATTAAGCTGCAAATTAATTTGCTTTCTTAAAAGAGATAAGACAGTCCTGCTTAAAGTAATAAAAATAAAAACTGTTATTAAAAAGCATAGTTTTGTCTCCTCTCTAAAATATATGGTCAATTTTACTCCTTTTTTTTATATTTGTCAAGAAAAAATCGGTATTTTATGCCTTTTTATATACATAAAATACCGAATGAATTAAAATTTTATTATGTTTTTCACTTCGTCGGGCTCCACGTCAAAAACAAATGCTAATTCATTATAAATCAATAACTCTGCCTTCCTAAGCGTCTGCTCGTCGTTTATATTAAGCTTTTTGTTACCTTGGCGTTGGATATCCCTTTCAAGACGAATGGTTTTTATAAGAGCAATCAATTTTTCACGGTCACCACTCGATAATATCGCTTTGTGCAACTCGCGTTTTTGATTTTCATCATTTGATTTTATAACGTCAATATTTTCAACCTTTTTAACCAACTTCTCAGCCTGGGTTTTAGTTAAAACGGCTTGCATTTTCGCGGTCAGCAATTCGTTTTCTACAGGCACAAATACGGCTGTGCTTTCATTAAAAAGCGGCTTTAAAACATAGTAATCTGCAGACTGTCTTCCTATCTGTTTTGTTTCAAAACTGTCTATTTTACAGATGCCCTGCACACCGTAAACTATGATATCGCCTATATTAAACAAATTTCTCACCCCTTCAATTGTATTAATTATAACACTTTTTAAACAAAAATGTTATAGGCATACTTAACAAATATTTTACACTCTTTTTTTGTAGAATTTAGCCTAAAGCACCGATTAGATTGACTTTTGCCCCACCAAATGTTATATTAATATAAAAAGAATAGGTCGTGAGGTTTTAGTATGAACAAGGCAAAAAAAATTATGGCATTGCTTTTATGCGCTTTTGTGTGCGCATTTTTATGTCCTGCTGCACAAGCAGCAGAGTCCACACCCACAATAACCATATCAAGCGAATCTGCTTTGCCCGGTGATTCAGTTACATTAACAATTGATATATCAAATAATCCCGGTATTATGGCGATGGCTTTCTGCATTACATATGATAATTCCGCCCTTGAATACACCGCTTATACAAAAGGTTATCTGTCATCAAACACAATTAAAAATCACGGTGAAAAAGGTCATATATCCTTTGTGAACGTAGAAAACAGCGACAAGGCAACCAACGGAACTATGCTGTCGGTTATTTTTAAGGTAAAAGACGACGCGACACCGGGAAAATATGTAATATCTTTAGCTAACAGCAATCGTGATAAATATGGAAATAAACTTCACAACAGCTTTTCAAATTCCAAACAACAGTTTATTGTTCCTTCCGTTAAAGCGGGCAGTATTACAGTTCTTGAAACCTGTGATAATGCCGGTCATAAATACGGCGAGTGGAATATAATCAGCGAGGCTGGCTGTACTTCAACAGGTCTTAAGCAAAGAACGTGTCAGCGCTGTCAGAGCATAGATGAGGTAGTTACTCCTATCACCCACGATTTTGAAAGTGACTGGACGGTTGACAAGGCAGCTACCCCAGAGGAAGACGGCATTATGTCACGACACTGTACAAAATGTGATGAGGTTACCGATAAAATCACATTTAGTTACGAAGAAATAGGTGGCGATAACACAAATGATACTTCAAGTGAAGAATCATCAGGTGATACGTCAGATAGCACCAGTAATAATAGTAGTGAAAATTCAAGCGAAAACGCATCGTCAGAAAACAGTGATTCCTCAAACAACACTGTTAACAATACCACAATAAATAATAACACTACTATAAATAACAACATTGTAAACATCGAGGGCGCAAAAAATCCGCTTTCTGCAGTGGAAAATTTAAAGGACTATCAGGAGAATATTAAGCCAAATATTCAAAATGGCGATACATCAAGTGATACTCAAAGCAGTGACATATCAAACGAAAGCAGTTCATCCGAACAAAACACCAACAGTTCTGACGTAATGTCTAACACCGACAGCAGCAATGTAACAAATAGCAACGAAAATTTGTCATTTTTCTCTACTCCTACCGGTATAGTAATCGGAATTCTTTGCGCTTTAATAAGCGTTGGTATTATAGCACTTGGCGTAATACTTATAATCCGCCGCAAAAAAGAAGAATAAACTATTTTATGTAAAGTCACATATACATACGATATGCACCTCCAAAGGTCTGACACTTTTGGAGGTGCATATTAATCTTTAAAACTGAGGCTTTTAGTATTATATATTATCTGTTATTGTGTCAGCAATAAATGCGGCGTACTCGCGACACTTTTGTTCATTTTCACACTCTATCATAACGCGAATCACAGGCTCGGTGCCGCTCTCACGAAGTAACACTCTACCCTTACCGTCAATTTTATCTTCAATCTCTTTTACTGCCTGCAAAACCGCCTTGTTAGAAACGGCGGCTTTTTTATCGTTTACTCTTACGTTTTGCGTAAACTGCGGATACAAAAATACAGGCTCTGCAAGTTTTGAGAGTGTTGTTTTGCGGTCGCATATTTCCTCGGCAATCATAATTGCCGTAAGCAAGCCGTCACCCGTAGTAGCATATTTTTTAAGTATTATATGCCCCGATTGCTCGCCACCAAGGTCATAATCCTTTTGTTGCATACGCTCATACACAAAACGGTCTCCCACCGTAGTAAGCTCGCATTTTAGTCCCGAACCTTTAAGGCTGTTTACAAATCCGCTGTTTGACATTATTGTTGCTACAACGGTATCATCCTTCAACATTCCGCGTGATTTAAGTCGATGGGCCAAAATATACATCATTTTATCTCCGTCAACCTCGTTGCCGTTTTCGTCAACCGCGATGCATCGGTCAGCATCACCGTCAAAAGCAAAGCCAACATCAAGATGCTGTTCTTTCACAAGGCGACAAAGATTTTCTATATGTGTAGAGCCGCAACCCTCATTTATATTTGTGCCATTTGGTGTATCCCCGACAATATATGTTTGTGCACCGAGCGCGTCAAAAACAGACCTTGCAATACTCCACACAGCGCCGTTTGCACAGTCAAGTCCTATTTTTAATTGCTTGTATGAATGCGACGCCAGCGAGATAAGATATCCCACATAACGATTTCTGCCCGAAACAAAATCCACAATAGCGCCGATTTCTTCCCTCTTACCAAAAGGCAAATCATCACCCTCAACACCAAGACTTTTCAAATTGCCGTCAATATAGCTTTCTATAAGCGCTGTTGCATTATCATCAAACTTTTCGCCATATCGGTTAATCACCTTTATACCGTTATCGTAAAAAGGATTATGTGATGCGGTAATCATAATGCCACAATCAAAACCTTCTGTTCTTACGACATATGAAACACTTGGAGTGGTGGTCACATGCAAAATGTAAGCATCTCCACCCGAGGAGATAATGCCCGAACATAGCGCGTATTCAAGCATATAACTCGAGCGCCTTGTATCCTTACCGATAACTATACGCGGTCTGCCATTTGCCTTATCGGTTTTGCACAAGGGAGATTTAAAATACCAACCCAAAAATCTTCCGATTTTAAAAGCGTGCTCAGCAGTTAAATTTACATTAACTTCGCCACGGAAACCGTCGGTACCAAAATATTTGTTTTTCATAATATAAAACCCTCTTTCGCATAATAGTATGCGAAAAAAGAAGTAATAAATGCAAAAAGAGCCGAATGACTTTCGGCTCTTTTAATTCTTATTCTTCTGTGTTAGCAGAAATTTTACCGTAAAGCGGAATATCAGTATCACGCTTGGGCTCACGTGTAGGAACACTTGCTACGGTATTTGATGGCTTACGACCACCACGATCATTTCTGCGGCGACCGCCGTCACGACGTGGCATATTGGGTGTGCCACCCTCTGGGAATATAACCACGCGACGATTTTTACCCTCACCAATCGAAGCAGAGTTTACACCCTCAATCTCTTGTACTGCGGTGTGAATAATACGACGCTCATAAGCGCTCATTGGCTCAAGAGCTCGGTTGCGCGAGTTGCGTTTAACCTGTTCTGCCACACGGGTAGCAAGCGAGATAAGTGTCTGTTCACGCTTTTCACGGTAGTCACCAATATTAAGTGTCACCTTAAAATAACCGCCAGAATTATTTGCTGCAAGTGAAACAAGGTGCTG
>JAZSBS010000131.1:0-4160 GCA_045602525.1 Acutalibacteraceae bacterium | reverse complement strand
AATTCGTTGCGCGATACGTTTTTTTCGTATGCCGCCGCAAGTATTGCGCCTACAAACGAAGTACCTGGATGCGCGCGGGTTATATTGTGACCGTCGTCAATGTCGTAAGCGTTTGAAGAATGACCCATAGCGGTAGCCGCGCCCGCAAACGAAAGTTTTTCCGCAGAGCCAACCACTGCAATATCACCGCTGCCGAATATACTTTTTGCAAGACAAAGACCAGCGTCAAATTGTCGACTGCGACTGCCTATAATAAGCGCACCCATTAGGTCAACAAAACAACCCTTTAGCCTTTCTTGTACATCAAGCGGCAGGTCTTGCCAACGGGTGTTCAGTATATATTTTTCTAATCTGTAATCGGTTTCAAAACGCATAATATCACCTTGTTAATTTAATGTAATGATTTTTATCTTTTTTTATTGCAATATAACTTACACCGATCATTCTTATAAGTATAAGCGCAAAGCCTATGTAATGGAAGTAATACAATTTCTCATTAAGAAAAACAACGCCTATAAGGATGGTAACCACCGTTGAAACACCGCTGAATGCCGACACGGTTGATGCCTGCAATTTTGACATAGAAAAATTGTTCATAAGTGTGCAGAAAATGGTGGATACAATTGAAAGTGTTATAAAACCCATTATATTATCGGGGTCAAAATACGGGTTAAGGTAATCGGCAATATTTCCTTGCCATAAATGTTTTACAATACTGATAGCGTTAAACACAAACGTTCCTAAAAGACAGGAAAAATACGTAACCTCGAGAGCTTTAAATTTGCCTGAACATTTACGGGAAAATACCAGATAAAGCGGACCCGCAATTACCGCTACAATCAGACAAACAATTCCAAACAAAGTATCGTTGCCGTCAGAGGTATTAGTATTTATGCCAATGTAAATAACGCCAATAATGCCAAGTGCTAAAAATATCTTTTGAGCTATGGAGGTGCCTTCTTTTAGAATAAGCGCTTCGCAAATACAGGCAGCAATCGGCATAAGAGACAGTATAACACCCGCCGTTACTGCCGATGTTTTGGTAAAACCAATAGTCTCAAAAAGCATTTCAATAACGGGTGAGAAAAGAGCCGCCAAAAAAAGTGGCTTTATAAACTTATGACGCTCGGTTTTTGTAAAAACGTCTTTTATCCCAACCTCTATTTTGACTATTTTGGTAATTTTAAGCAACCATAAAATAACAAAACTTAACAAAAAACGAAGCGCTAAAATATCGATAGCAGCTATATTGTTTGAATTAAGCCCCTTGGTAAAAAAGTTTGTAGTGCCATAAATGGCATTTTTTAAAAAAGTAAAAACATACGCCAGAGCAGTCATACCAATCACTCCCTTTTGCCGATAAATATTATCACATTCCTAACCCGTTTGCAAGTATATTCTAAAACAAACCTCAACCTTTTTTTAAAAGGTTGAGGTTTGGTCGTCTAAAAATTTATTTATATTCAAAATTTTTGTTGTCAATCAAATCTTTTTTGTATTTTGCAATGTAATATTTTGCCATAGACAAATTTTGTTCGGAGTAATTTCCGCACTCTACAGGGCTGGCACCTGGTATTTCACCCTCGAAGCAAAGCACGAAATCACACATATCAACTACCAAATCATAAACGTCCTGTGATTTTAAATCGCCAAACATAACAAGATAGCAACCCGTCCTGCAGCCCATAGGTCCAAAATAGACAACACTGTCTTTTTGGGCGCTATTTCTAAGATATGTCGCGCACAGATGCTCTATGGTGTGAAGCGCGGGCATATCGATTACAGGCTCGCGGTTAGGGGCGGTGATGCGCAGGTCAAATGTTGTAACTACAACATCGGCTTTTTTGTCACGGCGCGATACGTATAATCCCGGTTCTAATGTTAAATGATTAATTTTAAAGCTTTCTATCTTATTCATACTTTATCTCCGGTTTAAAGGTTGGCATTAATTGTAGTTTAAACAAATTCATTTTGTGTTTTCGGTCTATTAATTCCTTTTTCTCGGGGTCGTCAATTTCACCCGTGCGGATATATCGGTCAAGCTCGGCATAGGTAAATCCAAGGTTTTCCTCATCTGTCTTACCGCAAAGACCGTCGATTGGCACCTTGTCAACAAGTACGTTTGGCAATCCCAAAACTCTGCCAATCTTTTTCACCTCGGTCGCGGTTAGATTTGCCATTGGTGAAAAATCACCCGCTGCATCGCCATAGCGTGTGGAATAACCCACCCAATCTTCGGATAGATTGCAGGTGTTTACCACTCTGCCGTTTAGTGATTGGCTCACAGCATAAAGCACCGACATTCTGATTCTTGGCGGCAAATTAACACAAGATTGTACCGAAACATCAAGCTCGTCGGGCATTGCATTCATCACGCCCTCGATAGCTTCTTTTACATTTATTTCATAATGCTTTATACCCAAATGGTTTACCAACATATAAGCCATATCAATGTCGTGTTGCTCGCCTTGCGGCATAAGCACACCTATAACACGGTCTCGACCCAAAGCCTCTACGCAAAGCGCCGCCGCAACCGAACTGTCCTTGCCGCCCGAAATGCCCACAACAGCGTTACAGCCACTACCGTTTTTTTCAAAAAAATCACTTATCCAAGCAACACATTCGTTTTTTACCTTTACAGCATCAAACATTTTGCCACCGCCTTTTATAATATTATACCACAAAGCGCAAAAAATTCCAAGAACCTTTGTCCTTGGAATTTTGGTGCGGGTAACAGGAGTTGAACCTGCACCGAGGAACCCCGACTAGAACCTGAATCTAGCGCGTCTGCCTATTCCGCCATACCCGCATATTTAATTTTTGCAGGGCAGCCGCGCCCCGTGTCACTTTGGCAAAGCTAAGCGCGCCTCCCTCAGAAATATAGTCGCACTGTTCGCTTGGAGCGCATAGCATTGCTCCTTATTTCTTCACCTCAGCGTTGCGCCTTAATCATCCACCGGATGCGGCACATCGCTTCGCCCTATTCCGCCATACCCACATATTGAATTGCAAGAGTAATTATACATAAATGCAAGTCAAAAGTCAAGATTATAACCTTAAATTTACAGCAACTTAAAATAATTCTTGTTAAATTCAATTAGTCCCTCGTTGCGCATCTTGCACAGTTCGTTTGACATAGCGCTACGGTCTACCGACAAAAAATCAGCAAGCTGTTGACGGTTAAAGGGTACAGAAAAGCTATTGCTGTTGTGTTTTTTGGCTTCTGTCGAAAGGTAAGAAATCAGTTTTTCGCGTGTGGAGCGTTTGTGCATATGAGAAAGCTTTTGCAATAGCTTTCTGTTTTTTTCTGACATAGCAAATAACAGATTTTGCGCCACAGCCTGTCACGAGGGTGCGATTGGAATGATAAATGGCAAAGCCAAACTTATGCGAGAAAATTATTGCGATGGTCTGGGTGACTGCTTGCCTGCTTGCCCCATGGGTGCTATCTCTTTTGAGGAACGTGAAGCCCCCGCCTATAACGAAGAGGCGGTAAGACAGGCTAAAATGCAAAAGTTTGGTGTAAAACTTCCCTGTGGCTGTCCGGGAACACAGTCAAAAGCAATCTATCGCGAAACGGATTTGGTTGCTACCGATACTACCGCGGTTATAAGTCAGCTTTCTCAATGGCCCAGTCAGATAAAGTTGATACCCGTAAACGCGCCTTGTTTCGATGGGGCAAAACTGCTTATTGCGGCAGATTGTACAGCCTTTGCGTATGGTAATTTTCATAACGAGTTTATACGCAATCATATAACACTTATTGGCTGTCCTAAGCTTGACGAGGGTGACTATGCCGAAAAGCTGACCGCTATCATTGCCAACAACGATACAAAAAGCGTTACTATAGCGCGTATGGAGGTGCCATGCTGCGGAGGTATTGAAAACGCGGTAAAACGCGCGTTACAGGCAAGTGGTAAATTTATACCGTGGCGAGTGGTTACAATCTCGACCGATGGTAGAATATTGGATTAGACAAATTCATCTGATTTGCATTGACAAAATAAGCATATATATATTATAATATTATTTATAGAAAATGCTTTTACACAACTGACGGATTTGTGCGACTTGACGCAGAGGGAATGTAAAAGTTTTATGCCGACCGTCTGGGCAAGTCAGTTAAAGCTGATTTGCCTTTTTTGCGACGAATAGTAAAC
>JAZSBS010000130.1:0-5602 GCA_045602525.1 Acutalibacteraceae bacterium | reverse complement strand
AATTCGGTTATCACAAAACAAACAGGTCGCCCAACACGTGAAATCAGGGCAATATCACGCGTTGTCCCCTCGCGTATTCCAATAGCGCCTTCATTTCGAGGTATTATACCCTTCATAATTCCAAGATCAACTATCAAATTGTGTTCTGCATCACACATAATTACATTTGCTTCAAGTATTGTTTCAAGTGATTGCGCGCAACCAAGTGCCGAAGCACTTACCATATACTTTTTATTATCTTCGCTATTTAATAACACGCCTTCAGGATGATAATCTTTCATTTTTATCTCGCCTTTCATTATCTTTAGGCCTTTCTCGCCTATACAAGAAAATATATGCGTTTTTTAAAATAAAAATGATTGACAAAATAAAAAGTTTGCATACAAAACGCATACAAACTTTTTTTAAAACTATTTTACTGTAATGATGCCGCTTTTGAATATCGGCTCAATCATATTTTCATCAATGTCGCAAAAATTTGTTTCCTCATTAAAGGTAATACTGTAATCACCCTTATCGGCGCTTACTTTAACTTTAAATTTCAAATTTGCAATCAATCCGTTTTCCGTAGAGTCATCAAGCTCGGACTGTGTTACCAGAATGACAACCTCACCGACATTGTTGTTGACTTCGCATTCATCAAAAACCTCTCCCCCCGAGCACGATACAAAACTGATAGCATCAGAATCATAATTTATTATTATCTGACCGCCCCAGATACCGTGGTTTTTACTTATCGAAAGAGGAATTTCTACTGTATCACCGGCAAGAGCAGACTTTTCATCCAAAAAAATGGTAGTATCACCAACATTCTTAACTATAAGCAATATGCCCGTAACCAACATTGCAGCCGCCATAATAATAGCAGCAATTATTAAAATAAACTTTTTATTTTTCATAATCAGAAACCCTCATATTCGCCGTTAATAATTTTTTGTTTAAGAGCATCAACAACATTTGCCTTATCTTCTTTGTATGTAACACCATACCAACGATCTTCGGCAACAAGCACCGAAACATCCTTTTGTCCACGTTGTATAACATTTGATACAACAGTAGGCAGATAATATTCAACCTTTGGTATATTAATTTTTTCAGCAAAAAATTCTTTTAGATCATTATCTATATATTCGAAAATATCAGGTGTAAAGCCCCACATATTCATAGACACTATTGAGTCACTTGGTAGTTGTACCCAATTTATATCATCCTCGGTATATTTACAATCAAGTATTTTTGTGCGCTCGGTAACAGATTTTAATATGCCGTTCTCCACCTCGCAAATACCACGTGAAACAGTACCGTTTTCTGTAAGCGTATTCTGTAGACGGAAGCCTACCATACAAAAATCACCCTTTTGTTCTTTAAGGTGATTATACATCTTTTGATAAGCGCCCTTACCATAATAATCATCTGCATTAATAACGGCAAAAGGTGTATTCACCTTATCGCGACAACAATAAATCGCATGCGCTGTACCCCAAGGTTTTACGCGGTCAGCAGGACAAGTAAAACCTTTCGGCAACATATCTATCTCTTGAAAAGCATAATCCACATCAATCATCTTTTCTATTCTGCTGCCTACAATTTCTTTAAACTCTTTTTCTATTTCGTGTTTAATGATAAAAACTACCTTATTAAAACCCGCTGCCATTGCATCATAAACAGAAAAATCAATAATAGCCTGACCGTTTGGTCCTACAGGTTCAATTTGTTTCAGACCGCCAAAACGACTGCCCATACCTGCTGCCATCACTACAAGCGTTGCATCAAAATTCATTTCTTTTTCTCACTTTCTTTTTTTAACGATTTGGAAGCACGAACATTTTCATTTGCCTTTTCACTAAAGCCCTCTGTACTTTCGCGCATAAATAAAACCTTAAATGTAAGAATTAAAAGCTTTAGATCCAGAAGTAATGAATATGTTTCCACATATATTAGGTCCATATGAAGCTTGTCCTCAGGGCTTGTATTATATTTACCGTAAAGTTGTGCAAAGCCCGTAAGACCACCTTTTACTCGGTGCCGCAGTTCAAATTCAGGATATTTTTTAGAATACTCATATACATTCTCAATTCTTTCAGGTCTTGGACCTACCAATGACATATCGCCGCGAAGAATGTTAAACAACTGTGGTAGTTCGTCCATACGGCAGGCGCGTATAATTTTACCTACACGCGTTATACGGTCATCGTCACTTACCGCTTTTTTTGCTCCGTCCTTATCCGCATCAACAATCATTGATCTAAATTTTAAAACATTAAAGATTTTGCCATTAATGGTTATGCGATTTTGTTTAAATAAAACTGGACCGCCATCGTCAAGCTTTATTGCAATAGCGCATATAAGCATTATTGGACTTGTAATAACTATCGCAATTGTCGATACAACAATATCCATAAAACGCTTAATCATTCGTTGCTCAAGCGTAAGTCCTCGGTTGCGGCTCATAAGTACGGGCGTATCACTGATTTGTATATTATAACTGTTGCTGATTATAATATCAGTAATATCGGGCAACAAATATGAACGTTTCTCATGTGAATAGCAATATGAAAGTATACGCTTCTGTAAATTCTTATCAATACCGCAAATAACAACTGCCTCATATTTATCGATTTGTCGTTTAATTTCTGATAAATCAGTTGTATTAGCATTCAGACCGCGTTCAATACTGAATCGGTCAGATATTTTACCCATTTTTTGAATAAGCTCAAATCCTGAAACATCATCGCCAAAAATCGCAACAACACGACGTGGTGGATAAAGCTTAAAATAAATTGTATTAGCGCAAAATGAACAAAGTGCTATAACCAAAATCTGATAAATAATACCCACGAGCATTGGCGGTATCGGTACAAGCTCACGCGCTATAAGACTGAGTTCAAGATACATAATCGCATTTGTAAAAACGGTTGCCAACGAAAAGCTGTATATAATTTCGTGAATACGCGATATACCTATTTTAAAAGCACCGTAAAGTGACGAAAAAACGGTAAAAAGCAAAACAAAAGACAGGATAACAACATAGTTACCCTTATTACTGAAAAGAGCCTCTACATATCCTGTTATCCACACCTGAATAAAGCCTACCGTAACAGCGGCTACAATCATAATTTTAATAAAAAGCATAATGCTTTTTCTTAGCCTTACCAAATTTTTCATAAACACACCTCGATAAAAATGTGCTAACCGACAAAGTATAGTATATAATTATTATATACCTCTTGTCAAGTTAATTAATTGTTTAAAATATTACTCTTGACATTGTAGGAAATAAATAGTATAATGCTGTTTGACTCTGTGGCATTTAACTATTTTATAAGAAATATTAAAGGTGGTTTTTAATTTGGCTAAGGCTATTAAAGTAACCGATGACGGTCTTAAAAAACTTCAAGATGAACTTGAACATCTTAAAACAGAGGGTCGCAAAGACATCGCAGAGAAAATCAAGGTAGCACGTGGCTACGGTGACCTTTCTGAAAACAGTGAATACGATGATGCAAAAAATGAGCAGGCAAAAATTGAAGCTCGTATTGTAGAGCTTGAGGCCATGCTTAAAAATGTTGAAATAATCAAGGATATCAAAGGCGCTGCCAAAACAGTTGTTGTTGGCGTTAAAGTTAAGGTTTATGACGAAGAGTTTGACGAAGAAGATGAATATTACATCGTGGGCTCTACCGAGGCTGACCCCGCAACAAACAAAATTTCTGATGAATCACCTGTAGGCAGAGCTCTTTTAGGTCACAAGGTTAATGACATCGTCCTTGTAGAAGCCCCTGCAGGCGAAATCAAGCTTAAAATAGTTGGTATTTCAAAATAATATTTCGGGGCAGTCTTTTCTGCCCCTATTTTTAATATTGATAATGTGAAAGGATGTTACAAATGAGCGAAAACAACAATAACAATACTTCACCACAAGAACTAAGTGAAATTTTACAGGTTCGCCGCGATAAGCTTTCCGCTATGAAAGAATCGGGCAACGATCCTTTTGTGAAAACTAAATACGACGTTGATGCCAAATCAATGCAGATAAAGAGCGATTTTGATGGTTATGAAGGTAAAACCGTAAGTGTCGCAGGTAGAATTGTTGCCCGTCGAATTATGGGTAAGGCAAGCTTTGTCACACTTCGCGATGGTGAGGGCGATATTCAGCTTTATGTTCGCCGTGACGATGTTGGCGAAGACACCTACGCTGCTTTTAAAAAATGGGATATCGGTGATATTATCGGCGTTAAGGGTACAGTATTTAAAACCCAAACCGAAGAAATCTCTGTTCACGCAAACCACATCGAAATTCTGGCAAAATCACTTCTCCCCTTGCCTGAAAAATTCCACGGTCTTACTAACAATGACCTTCGTTTCCGTCAAAGATATGTAGACCTTATTATGAACCCAAATGTAAAGCGTAACTTTATTATCCGCGCTCAATTCATTAAGTTTATGCGTAAATATCTTGATGATATGGGATATATTGAGGTTGAAACACCCGTACTTAACACAATTGTTGGCGGTGCCGCTGCACGCCCCTTCATAACTCATCACAATACACTCAATATACCTATGTATATGCGTATAGCAACCGAGCTTCCGCTTAAGCGTCTTATAGTTGGCGGTATGGAACGTGTTTACGAAATAGGAAGAATTTTCCGAAACGAAGGTATGGACCCCAAGCACAACCCCGAGTTCACAACAGTTGAGCTTTATCAGTCTTATGCCGATTTCCACGATATGATGGATATTGCAGAGGGCATTATCTCTGGTGCTGCAAAAGAAATACACGGCACTTATGAGGTTGAATGGCTTGGTGAAAAAATTAACCTCGCACCGGGTTGGCGCAGACTTACAATGGTAGATGCTGTTAAGGAATACGTAGGTATTGACTTTGGCACTATTACCGATGATGACGAGGCTGTAAAGGCTGCTGAAAGCATTGGTGTTGAGCTTGCTGACACAGCAGATAAAACTTGGGGCAATGCGCTTTACGCTTGCTTTGATCAAAAGGTAGAAGAGAAACTTATTCAGCCTACATTTATTACAATGTATCCTGTAGAGGTTTCTCCCCTTACCAAAGCATCTCCCGAAGACCCACGTCTTACTGAACGCTTTGAGCTGTTTGTATGCCATAGCGAGCTTGCAAACGCATATTCTGAGTTAAATGACCCTATTGTTCAGCGCGAACGCTTTGAAAAGCAGTTAGAGCTCCGTGAACGTGGTGACGACGAGGCAGAAATGCTTGACGAAGACTTCCTCACCGCTATGGAATACGGTATGCCCCCAACAGGTGGTATGGGTATTGGTATCGATAGAGCGGTAATGCTGCTTACCAATTCGGATACTATCCGCGAGGTAATTTGCTTCCCCACAATGAAACCTCTTACAGAGTAAAACTTAGCCGAAAACGCTTATTTCTAAGTGTTTTCGGCTTTTTGTTTATCCAAATTACTACTCGAAAAAGTGTTTTACGACAGATTTACGACAAATGATTTCGCAAACAATCTTTGAGCCTTACGACAAAATGCTATCGTAAATATAGCTTTTGTAAGCATTAGCAATCGCGGCTAGTGTTTTTTTGCATGGCAAGAAAAAACGAAATAATGTA
>JAZSBS010000129.1:0-24505 GCA_045602525.1 Acutalibacteraceae bacterium | reverse complement strand
TACAAGTCTGGGTTCAGATTTTACTACTGCAACAGGACAAGCCTGAAGATTTTCTTCAGCGGCAAGCGTCAAAAACGCATCAACGTTGTGTGGCTCAATTACCACAGCCATACGCTCCTGTGACTCACTGATAGCAATTTCAGTACCGTCAAGACCTTCATATTTTTTAGGAACAGCATTAAGGTTAATTTCAAGACCGTCAGCAAGCTCACCAATAGCAACCGAAACACCGCCTGCACCAAAGTCGTTACAGCGCTTTATCATCTGAGTAGCGGTTTTATTACGGAACAATCTTTGAAGCTTGCGTTCTTCGGGAGCATTACCCTTTTGAACCTCTGCACCACAGGTTTCAACCGACTGCGTTGTATGCGCCTTTGATGAACCTGTTGCACCGCCGATACCATCACGACCTGTGCTACCTCCCAAAAGGATTACAATATCACCAGGTGTTGGTACTTCACGACGAACGTTCTCTGCAGGGGCCGCCGCAATAACAGCTCCGATTTCCATACGTTTTGCAGCATAACCTGGGTGGTATATTTCATCAACAATACCGGTTGCAAGACCGATTTGGTTACCGTATGATGAATAACCTGCTGCCGCAGTTGTAACAATTTTACGCTGTGGCAATTTACCAGGTATGGTATCACTTACAGGAACCGTAGGGTCAGCCGCACCGGTAACGCGCATAGCACCATAAACATAGGCACGTCCAGAAAGCGGGTCACGGATAGCGCCACCAATACAGGTAGCAGCACCACCGAAAGGTTCAATTTCGGTAGGATGGTTGTGTGTTTCGTTTTTGAAAAGAAGTAACCAAGGCTCGCTTACACCGTCAACGTCGACATTGATTTTAACGGTACATGCATTGATTTCTTCAGATTCGTGTAATTTTTCAAGTTTGCCATGTTCTTTTAAATATTTAACCGCAACGGTAGCAATATCCATAAGGCAAATCGGCTTTGTGCGACCAAGCTCTTTACGAACTTCAATATATTCGTCATATGCACTCTGCAAAAGTTCATCCTCAACCTTAACATCGTCAATAACGGTTAAAAAAGTAGTATGACGGCAGTGGTCAGACCAATATGTGTCTATCATACGAATTTCTGTAATGGTTGGCTCTCTGCCCTCTGTCTTAAAGTAGTTCTGACAAAATGCAATATCGTCAGTGTCCATAGCCAGACCCATATCTTTTACAAAAGTTTCAAGTCCAGCACGGTCAAGTGCTAAAAATCCTTCAATTGTTTTCACGCTTGTTGGAATATCAAAATTTGTAACCAAAGTTTCGGGAAGATCAAGGTTCGCCTCACGTGCTTCAACAGGGTTTATAACATACTTCTTAATCTCAGCAATATCCTGTTCGGTCAGACTACCGTAAAGAGCATAAACCTTTGCCGAACGAATTACAGGTCGCTCATCCTGTGAAATAATCTGTATACACTGTGCCGCAGAATCCGCGCGTTGATCAAACTGACCCGGTAGATATTCTACCGCAAAAACCGTGGCATCATCTATATCTATTGCGCTTGTGGCAATATCAAGCTGTGGCTCCGAAAAAACAGTTCCGATAGCGTAATTGAAAAGTTCTTCAGTAATATTTTCAGCATCGTAGCGATTAAATATTCTGACATCGGTAAGATTGGTTATACCAAGCAGGTTCCTTGCTTCACTAAGCAAACCGTTTGCTTCGTTGGCAAGCTCTTTTTTCTTTTCTACATATACTCTGTAAACCATTATTTTACCTCCCCTGCTTTTAAGGCCTTTGCACCTATATCATTGCGATAATAGCAATTATCAAACCTAATGCTTTTTACCTTTATATATGATGCATCGATTGCATCTTTTAATGTGTTTTTAACAGAAGTTACACCGAGAACACGACCGCCGTTTGTAAGTAATTTGCTATCTTTTAGTGTAGCACCTGCAACATATGTACTGTCTAAGAAATCTGTAGGTATTGTTATTTCATATCCCTTTTCATAAGACAATGGATAACCTTCTGAAGCCATTATTACACAACAAGCCTTTTTATCGCTGAACTTAACCTCTATTTCCGCCAAAGTTTCATTGGTAACAGCCTGCATAACAGTTAACAAATCACTTTCTAAAAGCGGCAATACAACCTGTGTTTCAGGGTCACCAAAACGACAGTTATACTCAATAACCTTAGGTCCGTTTAACGTCAGCATAAGACCAAAATAAAGACAACCCTTAAAGGTTCTGCCTTCGGCTTTCATGGCGCGAATGGTGGGCAAAAAGATTTTTTGCATACACTCTTCAGCAATAGTATCGGTATAGTACGGGTTTGGCGCTACTGTACCCATGCCGCCTGTATTAAGACCTGTATCATTATCCCCCGCACGCTTATGGTCCATTGAAGAAATCATGGGCACAACAACATTGCCGTCGGTAAACGAAAGCACAGATACCTCAGGACCTGTTAAAAACTCTTCAATAACAATATTATCGCCACTTTTGCCAAACTGTTTATCCTGCATAATGGATATAACGGCATCGCGTGCTTCCTCGCGGGTTTGAGCAATGATTACACCCTTACCGAGTGCCAAACCATCCGCTTTAATAACGATTGGAATTGGTGCTGTTTCAAGGTAAGCGAGCGCTTTCTCTGCGTCATCAAATACTTCGTATTCTGCTGTTGGAATACCATATTTTTTCATTAGATTTTTTGAAAAAACCTTACTACCTTCGATAATAGCCGCCGCCTTATTGGGTCCAAAACATGGAATACCTTTTTCCTGTAAAGCATCCACACAACCAAGAACCAATGGATCGTCAGGCGCTACAACTGCATAATCAATTTGCATTTCAACCGCAAAATCTACAATTTTCTCAATATCAGTAGCGGCAATATTAACGCATATGGCGTCAGTCGCAATACCGCCGTTGCCAGGCAGAGCATAAATCTGCTCAACCGATTTATTATCTTTAATTTTTTTGATAATGGCGTGTTCGCGACCGCCACCACCTACAACCAAAATTTTCATATATGCACCTTAAAAATCATATTAATGATGGAATAAACGCATTCCAGTAAACGCCATAACCATACCGTATTTGTTGCAGCAGTCAATTACTACATCATCACGAATTGAGCCGCCCGGCTCTGCAATATACTTAACACCGCTACGTTTAGCGCGTTCAATGTTGTCATCAAACGGGAAGAAAGCGTCAGAACCAAGGGCTACGCCATCTATTGTAGCAAGATATGCTTTCTGTTCCTCAATTGTAAAGCGTTCGGGTTGAACAGTAAAGTATTTCTGCCAATTACCGTCTGCACAAACGTCTTCTTCGTTTTGGTTAATATAACCGTCAATAACATTATCGCGGTCAGGTCTGCCGAGCGTATCTTTGAAAGGAAGATTTAACACCTTGTCATGCTGACGTAAGAACCAAGTATCTGCCTTTGTTCCTGCAAGACGTGTGCAGTGTATATGTGATTGTTGACCTGCGCCTACGCCTATAGCCTGTCCGTCAACTGCATAACAAACGGAATTTGACTGTGTATATTTAAGAGTAATAAGCGCAATTATAAGATCGCGTAAAGCGCTTTCAGGTAAATCTTTATTTTCGGTAACAATATTTGTAAGCAATTCTCGATTAATCAGGAAGTTGTTTCTACCCTGCTCAAATGTGATACCAAATACCTGCTTGGTTTCCTGAACTTCAGGTACATAATCAGGGTCTATTTTAACTATATTATAGTTTCCGTTTCTCTTTGACTTAAGTATTTTAAGCGCTTCAGGCTCGTAACCAGGAGCAATAACACCGTCTGAAACCTCACGTTTTATCATTTTGGCGGTGGTAACATCGCACACATCCGAAAGCGCCACCCAGTCGCCAAAAGAACACATGCGGTCTGTACCACGAGCACGCGCATAAGCGCAAGCAAGAGGAGATTCATCAAGTCCGTCGATATCATCAACGAAGCAAGCCTTTTTAAGCTTATCACTAAGAGGTACACCTACTGCTGCAGATGTTGGACTTACATGTTTAAAGGAAGTAACAGCCGACAAACCCAAAGCTGCTTTTAGTTCTTTTACAAGCTGCCATGAGTTAAACGCATCAAGAAAGTTAATGTAACCAGGTCTGCCACACAAAATTTCAATAGGCAATTCGCCGCCATCTTTCATATAAATTTTTGACGGCTTCTGGTTTGGATTACAGCCGTATTTAAGTTCAAATTCGCGCATTTCAATTCTCCTTATACGTTCTTGTTAACAATTCTTGATTCATACTTGCCTGTAGAAAGGTCAATATATCTTACAAAAAGAGAAACCTTATTATCAACATTAAGATTTTTCCATATAATATTGGTTAAGCTGTCAATATCTGCATCGGGGAGTTCGAGTGTTTTAGGTTCACCCTCAAAGCTTGGAAGTGGATTACCATCACACTTATATGTATGGATAAATTTTGCCTTGCCAGCAAGTGGATTTGAGTAAGCGAAGGTATAACGCTGGCACGATGAACTGTCACCTTCTGCAGATTTAAGTATAGACATTGCATAATTCATATTGCCATTTTCAAGACGTATAATACCTGAAATGCGTGGTGTATAGTTAGGAACATCATCCTCAAACTCACGTGTGCGAAGTGCTTGCTCAAAGGTCATTTGTCTATCCATAAGTTCGTAGATAGTGTCAGTTTGGTCACCATTGGTAACAATGGTCTTGTTTCCGAGCACGCGTACCGGTGCATAGATAATAAGATGCGGATCGATCATTTTAGATTCATCAAAAGCCTGTGTGCGAATACCATCACCATCTTCAACAAATATGCGGTTGCGGCTGTTTTCGCTACGACCCATAATAAAATATGCGGTTATAGCCTTGGTACCATCAGCGCTTTTGCCGATAATTATACCTCTACCATGATAGGCTAAAGAATTAAGTTCATTTTCAAGTGTTTTGATTTCCATATTAAAATACCTCAATTATTTAATATATGTTTTTCCGTCTATAACAGTGATTTTATCATCACACAAAAGTTTGACTGCTTTAGGCAATATTTTCCACTCGGCTTGCTCCATAATTCGCTTTTGTAGCGTTTCAGGGGTATCATCATCCTTAACATCAACTGCTTTTTGCAATATTATAGGACCTGCATCACACTCGGCAGTTACAAAATGAACAGTTGCACCTGATATCTTAACACCTTTTTTTAGCGCTTCTTCGTGTACATGAAGGCCATAGTAACCCTTACCGCAAAAAGAAGGTATAAGAGCCGGATGAACGTTTACCATTTTGTTTTCATATGCATCGCAAACGTTTTCATCGAGTATGGTCATAAAACCTGCATATACAACTATATCCGCCTTTTCTTCAAGCAGAGCATCGCGCATAGCAATACTGTATGAAGCGATGTCAGCGTAATCTTTCCTTATAAGAGTGCGGGTTTTAATATCATTTTCTTTTGCACGTGTCAGCGCATAAGCGTCAGCTTTAGATGAAATAACACAGGTAATTTTACCATGACCCAGTTCACCATTTTTTTCAGCATCAATTAGAGCCTGTAGATTTGTGCCACCTCCAGATACCAAAACCACAATATTTTTAATATTATTCAATGATAACACCCTCGTCACTTTCTATAACCGAACCTATGATATAAGCATCTTCACCGTTTGCCTTTAATACCTCGATTGCCTTGTCAGCATCTTCTTTAGCGACAACAATGCTCATACCAACACCCATATTGTAGGTGTTGAACATATCACGTTCGGATATACCGCCAACCTTTTGAATGAGATCAAAAATTGGAAGTATCTTAAGCGCAGATTTATCAACCTTAACCGAATAACCCTTTGGCAAGCTTCTCGGGATATTTTCATAAAATCCACCACCGGTGATATGAGAAATAGCGTGAACATTTACCTTATCAATAAGCGCTAAAACGGGTTTTACATAAATCTTGGTGGGAGTAAGTAAGGTTTCCCCCAAGGTCTTGCCACCAAGTTCATCCTTATATGCAGTAAGGTCGCAATTTTCAATATCAAATACCTTTCTCACAAGTGAGAAACCATTTGAATGAACACCTGTTGATGGCAATGCGATAACAACGTCACCCGCGCTTACAGTATTGTTATCAAGAATCTTTTTCTTATCTACGATACCTACTGCAAAACCCGCAAGGTCGTAATCAGCTACGGGCATCATACCGGGATGTTCTGCAGTCTCGCCGCCAATAAGAGCAGCGCCCGACTGAACACAGCCCTCACAAACACCACTAACGATAGATGCAATCTTCTCAGGAATGTTTTTACCACAAGCAATATAATCCAAGAAGAAAAGCGGTTTTGCGCCACAGCAAATAATATCATTAACACACATAGCAACTGCATCAATACCAATGGTGTCATGTTTATCCATAAGAATTGCAAGTTTAACCTTGGTACCGCAACCGTCAGTACCGCTTACCAAAACAGGTTCTTCATATCCGGTAGGAAGACCAAAACAACCGCCAAAACCACCAACGTCGTCAAGGCAGCCTGCGTTTTTTGTTCTTGCAATATGCTGTTTCATAAGTTCAACAGATTTATAGCCTGCTGTAATATCAACGCCCGCAGCAGCGTATGCCTCTGATTTAGAATTTGTGTGCATTATTTTATTCCTTTCCGTTCCAACAGTATGTGCACAAATCGCACTCATCAAGTCCGATTGCTTTTATGATACCTTCAAGTGATTGAAACTCTAAAGATGCAAAATTAAATTTTTCGCATATTGTTTTACGAAGCGCTTTACCGCGTTCAGTTTCACCGTTTGAGTATTCCTCGATGTACTTAAAACCCTCTTCACCCTCAAGCTCCATGATAACTCGTCGAGCAATAAGCTCCATATCGTTTGTAGAGCGTGAGAAGTTAAGATATTTACAGCCGTACATTATCGGCGGACAAGCCGAGCGCATATGCACCGACTTTGCGCCGTTCTCGTAAAGGAAATCAATCGTTTCCTTAAGCTGAGTACCGCGAACAATAGAATCATCAACAAAAAGCAAATTCTTATCAACAATAAAATCGTGTACAGGTATTTGCTTCATACGTGCTACCTTGTTTCGCTCTGTCTGCTTTGCGGGTGTAAAGCTACGCGCCCAGGTAGGTGTATATTTAATAAACGCGCGAGCATACTTTTTGCCGCTTTCGTTTGAATAGCCAATGGCATGCGGGATACCAGAATCCGGCACACCACCCACATAGTCAACATCCTGCGCTACACCGTTTTTTCGGTCATTTTCAGCCATTATTTCACCGTTGCGACAACGCATTGCCTCAACGTTAACGCCCTCATACGTTGACGTGGGATAACCGTAATAGCTCCAAAGGAAAGAGCAAATTCGTTTCTTTGTTCCGGGTGCAACAAGCTGTTTAATACCATCGGGCGTAACCTTTACAATTTCACCGGGGCCAAGTTCCTTTTCATCGATATAACCAAGCTTTTGGTAGGCAAACGACTCAAAGGTTACGGCATATCCATCTTCATTTTTACCAATAAGCACAGGTATTCTGCCAAGCTTATCACGCGCGGCAATAATTGCACCCTTGCTTGTCAAAATCAATATTGACATTGTACCGTCAATTTGTTCCTGAGCGTATTTAATACCATCTACAAAGGTATCTTTTTGGTTAACAAGCGCCGCTACAAGCTCTGTTGTGTTAACTCTGCCGCCTGTCATTGCGTCAAAATACACACCTGTTTGAGCAAGGCACCTATCTATAAGCTCATCAACATTATTGATAATACCCACCGTACAAATAGCGTATGTACCAAATTTTGAGCGAATAAGCATTGGCTGTGGATCGGTATCACTAATGCAACCAATAGCCGAAGTGCCCTTCATTTCTTCAAAGATTTTTTCAAACTTTGTTCTGAAGGGCGAATTTTCAATATTATGTATTTTTCGCTGCAGACCGATTTCGCTGTCAAATGCAGCAAGACCGCCACGACGGGTGCCAAGGTGTGAATGATAATCCACACCAAAAAACACATCCATCATACAGTCATTTTTTGAAGCAATTCCAAAAAAACCGCCCATAGTGACCTACTTTCTTTGAGCTAAAATTAAGCGAAAAAGAGTTTTGAAAGTGTCATAGGATCGATATACTCGCCATCCTTATAAACACGCATATTACCTGAAGCGATTTCGTCAATGAGCATTACATCACCATTTGGTGCATAACCAAACTCAAATTTAATATCATAAAGGTCAAGACCTTTTTCCTTTAGGTCATCTGCCACGATTTTAGTAATCTTTTGTGTCATATCTTTAATGTCATCATACTGTTTGTCAGTCATAACACCAAGAGCAACAAGAGCATCCTTAATTACAAGCGGATCACCCTTTTCGTCGTTTTTAAAGGTCATTTCAACGTATGCAGGAAGGTCGGCACCCTCTTCAATATAATCACCGTAACGGCGAATAAAACTACCTACTGCTTTGTAACGGCAGATAACCTCAAGACCGTGACCAAAAACCTTAGCCGGAAGAACTTCCATTGTAGTGTCATCAAGGTTTGCATTTACATAGTGGGTCTTAATGCCTGCAGCATTAATCTTTTCAAAGAAATAAATTGACATACGAAGGTTAACATCGCCAACACCTTCTATTGTAAGACCAACAGAGTTTTCACCAGGATCAAATACGCCGTCTTTACCGGTACAATCGTCTTTGAATTTTAAAAGGCAGTTTCCGTTATCTAATGCGTAAACGTTTTTGGTTTTACCCGTGTACAAAAGTTTGTTTTCCATAATATATTACTCCTTTAAAATAATTACAAATTTTCCATTACCGTGCTGTCTTTTTTGAGTACAGCAGCCGCATCACTTGCGCGTTTTGCATCAAGCTTTTGGGCTAATTCTTTATCCTCTACCGCGATAATTTGCGCCGCAAGCAAAGCCGCATTCGCGCCGCCGTTTATTGCAACAGTGGCAACGGGTATGCCTGTAGGCATCTGCACGGTGGAAAGCAAAGCATCTATGCCGTCAAGATTACTTGACTTGCAGGGAATACCAATAACAGGCAGGGTAGTGTTAGCGGCAATAGCTCCTGCAAGGTGTGCCGCCATACCGGCTGCAGATATCAAAACACCAAAACCGTTGTCGCGAGCGGCAAGTGCAAAGTCTCGCGCTTCAACAGGTGTGCGATGTGCCGAATAAATATGCACCTCAAAAGGTATATCAAGCGTCTTTAACATATCGGTCGCTTTTTTTATAATGGGTAAATCACTGTCACTACCCATAATAATTCCAACTTTCTTCATAAGATACCTCCAAAATATAAAAGGGCGCACTTGAAAAAGGTAGTTCAAGTGTGCCCAGACGGTCGGCTAAAATATACAATCTTTGTTCCTTCGTGGTGCTCCACAAAATATTCCGTCAGTCACAAAGAACGGTACAATTCAGTACTTTTACAGTATATCATTTTGCTAAAAAACTGTCAAGAAAATTTGACGCTTTTTGTCGTGAAAAAATCACCAAACTTTATACCAAAATCAAGCTTTTGTTTCACAATAAATACAACGATAAACTTTACGCTCTTTATCGGTAAGCTTAAAAAAATGGTCAAGCTCTTGCTCACAAGAGGTAATACAACGTGGATTTTTACACTTTATAACATTTTTTAATATTTCCGGCATATCAATACTCAACTTTTCTACAAGAACACCGTTTTTTATTATATTAACGGTAGCGTCGGGATCAACAAAACCGATAACGTCAAAATCCACGGGAATATCAGCATCAATTTTTATAATATCTTTTTTACCCATTTTTTTGCTTGATACATTCTTAATAAGTGCAATGGAAGCGTCAAGCGAAGCAAGGTTTAAAAGCTCGTAAAGCTTCATACCAAGACCTGCAGTAATATGGTCAATTACAACACCGTTTTGTATTGAATCTATATTCATATTGTGCCTGCCTCCTTAAGTAGTTTAAGAATTAACGCCATACGCATATACTTACCGTTGAGCACCTGTTTAAAGTAGCACGCGCGCGGGTCGTTATCTATCGAAACACTGATCTCGTTAACACGCGGTAGCGGATGAAGAATTGACAAATCCGCCTTTGCGCCTTTAAGCTTGTCCGGAGTCAGTATGTAACTGTCCTTAAGACGTAAATAATCTTCCTCGTTAAAGAAACGCTCACGCTGAACACGGGTCATATAAAGAATATCAAGTTCTGGCATTGCAGACTCTAAATCGGTAGTCTGCGTATAAGGAATATTGTTTTTTACAAGAACATCCTTTTTAACATAGCTTGGTAACTTTAATTCTTCAGGTGAGATAAGTACAATTTTAATATTGCTGTAACGGCTAAGCGCATTTATCAGTGAATGCACCGTTCTGCCAAACTTTAGGTCGCCGCAAAAACCAACGGTGAGATTATAAAATCTCCCCTTTTCTCGACGAATGGTAAGTAGGTCGGCAAGTGTTTGTGTTGGGTGGCAGTGACCGCCATCACCCGCATTGATTACAGGAACACTTGCATTATTAGCCGCTACAAGCGCAGCACCCTCTTTTGGATGGCGCATTGCAATAATATCGGCATAACAGCTTACAGTCTTTGCGGTGTCTGCAATGCTCTCACCCTTGGCGGCGGATGAACTGTTAGACTCTGAAAAGCCTAATACATTACCGCCAAGCTCATACATAGCCGCCTCAAAGCTAAGTCTTGTTCTGGTAGACGGCTCAAAAAACAGAGTTGCCAATTTTTTGCCATCACAAATATGTGCGTATTTTTTAGGATTGTCAATTATGTCGAGTGCAGTGGCAATAAGCTCGTCAAGCTCCTCTACAGTTAAATCCAAAATGTCAATAACGCTTCTCATTTTTATCTCCTTTTAAAAGGGTTTAATTATTCTTTAGCGCCGTTTATGGCAAGATAATTTTTTATACGGTCAACGTTTTCTTGGTTTGTGGGGTCTTCTTCAAGATATTCAATAATATCATATACGTCTACTACTGAATATACAGGGAAACCGTACTCTTCACCTACCTCTGCCATAGCAGATTTTTCAGTCTGACCCTTTTCTTTACGGTCAACCATAACGAAGGTTGCGGCTACCTTAGTGCCCTTAAGACCTGACAAAATCGACATACTCTCACGAATGGCAGTTCCTGCTGTAATAACATCCTCAACTATTACAATTTCCTCATTTTCTTGCGGCTTATA
This sequence comes from Acutalibacteraceae bacterium, assembly GCA_045602525.1. Lineage (GTDB taxonomy): Bacteria > Bacillota > Clostridia > Oscillospirales > Acutalibacteraceae > UBA737. Next base: position 13,319 of record JAZSBS010000129.1, on the reverse strand, counting down.
GCCAACAAATACGCCGCCTTCGCCATGGTCCTTTTCTTCCTTACGGTTAAAGAAGAATGGAACGTCGAGACCTTGTTTTGAAAGTGCGCAAGCAACCGAAACTGCAATCGGAATTCCCTTGTATGCAGGTCCATAAAGAACTGTGCGCTTATTACCAACTTTTTCAAAGTAGGCTTTCGCATAAAATTCGCCAAGCTTTGAAATCTGGTCACCTGTTTTAATATCACCGGCGTTTATAAAGTAAGGAATTTTTCTACCACTTTTAGCAGTAAAATCGCCAAATTTTAAAACGCCTGCGCTTTCTAGAAACTCAATAAATTCTCTTTTATAACTTTCCATTTTAATTCCCCTTATCCTACAAATTCTGCCACACAACGCTCGTATGCTGCAACGGGGTCTTCTGCCGCAGTAATCGGTCTGCCTACAACTATATAGTCGCTACCGATTTTCTTAGCCTCCGCCGGTGTCATAACGCGCTTCTGGTCACCAATATCACCGTCAGCAAAACGAACACCGGGAGTTACAGTAATAAAGTTGCTACCGCAAGTGTTGTGCACCTTACCTGCTTCAAGTGGTGAGCAAACCACACCGTCAAGACCTGCCTTTGCCGCATTAGAAGCATAATGCATAACAACCTTATCAATAGGCTCTTTTATAAGAAGGTCGTTTTCCATTCTTTCCTGATCGGTAGATGTAAGCTGTGTTACAGCAATAAGCAAAGGACGTGTACCATCTTCTCGTGTTAACCCCTCAAGCGCCGCTTCCATCATAGAGATTGTACCGGCAGCATGAAGATTTGTCATATCAACGTCAAGACGTGACAATACTGCCATAGACTTTTTAACAGTATTTGGAATATCGTGCAGTTTTAAATCCAAAAAGATTTTGTGACCGCGCTTTTTGATTTCTTTCACAATAGAGGGACCCTCTGCATAAAAAAGCTCCATACCGATTTTTACAAAAGGTTTTCGTCCTGTGAATTTATCGAGAAATTCAAATGTTTTTTCTGCGCTTGCAAAATCGCAAGCGATAATTACGTCCTTACCCATTATTTAACTCCTCCTATAATATCCTTTAAATTATCTATACCGTATTTATCCATAACACGTGGTAAATCATTTATAATATCGCGACACACATATGGGTTTATAAGATTAGCCGCACCAACCTCAACAGCAGTAGCGCCTGCAAGCATCATCTCAATTACATCTTCGGCTGTTGATACACCGCCCATACCGATTACGGGTATATTTACGGCATTTGCAACCTGATATACCATTCTTACTGCTACAGGGAAAATTGCAGGACCCGAAAAACCACCCATTTTGTTAGCTATTATAGGCTTGCGTGTTTTAAGGTCAATACGCATTCCAAGCATTGTATTTATAAGGCTGATGCCATCAGCACCCGCATCTTCACAAGCCTTGGCAATTGCTACAATATCGGTAACATTTGGTGAAAGCTTAACTATCACGGGTTTAGTTGTGACTGCTTTTACAGCTTTTACAACCTCTGCTGCAGCATCAGGGCTTGTACCAAAGCTCATACCGCCGCCGTGAACGTTAGGACAGCTTACGTTTACTTCAAGCCAACCTACTTGGCTCTCTTTATCGAGCTTTTCACAGGTGTAGGCGTAATCCTTTATAGCGAAACCGCTTACATTTGCCATAACCTTTTTGTTAAAGCATTTTGCAAGCTTAGGTAATTCTTCACTAACAACCTTATCAACACCTGGATTTTGAAGTCCTACTGCATTTATCATACCAGAAGTACATTCAGCAATACGAGGTGTGGGGTTGCCAAAACGAGCATCCTTGGTAGTGCCTTTAAAAGAAAATGTGCCAAGACAATTTATATCATAAAGTTCTGCAAATTCATAACCAAATCCAAACGTACCGGAGGCGGGAATTATTGGGTTGTCAAGTTCTATACCGCAAAGATTAACATTTAATCTTCCCATAAAATCTCCTCCTTAAACATAACCGGTCCATCTTTACATATACGCTTATAGCCTGCAATTGTCTTACAACTGCAACCCATACAAGCACCAAAGCCACATCCCATACGCTCTTCAAAACTCATCTGACCGCTGGTAGTTGCTGTTTTATAAATCGCTTTAAGCATCGGCTCAGGACCGCAGGTATAAAAATATGTATAGTTTTCAGGATATGCGTTTGTTACAAATCCTTTAACACCGTAACTGCCATCAACTGTTGTAACGGTTACATTACAGCCAAGTGCTTTAAATTCTTGCTCGTAAAAAACTTCACTTTTGTTATTAAATCCAAGAATGACAGATACGTCTTTACCCTGCTTAATAAGTTTTTTAGCAAGCATATAAAGCGGTGGTACACCTACGCCGCCGCCTAAAAGCAACGGTTTATCACCCGAAAGCGATAAATCATATCCGTTGCCAAGACCTGTAAGCACATCAAGTGTTTCGCCCACTGTCATTTTCGACATCTGCTCAGTACCACGACCTACAACTTTATAAATAATTGTAACTGATGTCTCGTCACAGTCACATACCGATATTGGACGACGAAGATAGAGTCCATCAAGCTGAATATTGATAAACTGTCCACAAGCGGTGATGTCACTTGTATCACCGACCAGTTTCATCTTATAAACATTTTCTGTAAGTTTAATATTTTCAGCAATCTGAAAAATACCTTGTTTCATCATATAACCTCATTAAGCATCAATTGTTGATATGGTAAGTGTTGTTTCTTCTATTACATCCAAAAGAACTCTTACCGTGTCAAGCGAAGTAAAAATAGTAACATTGTTTTCGGTAGCAAGTCTGCGAATTTGCTGACCGTCGCTATCTTGTGTAGAAGCACCGATATCTTTTGTATTAATAACGTAAGCAATATGTCCTTGTCTTATAGCATCAGGAATTTCGTCCTCATCTTCACTTATCTTTTTAAGCACGTGAGTTCGAATACCGTTTTCTTTTAAGAATGCGGCAGTACCTGTTGTGGCCTCGATATTAAATCCAAGATTATAGAATCGACGAATAAGCGGTAGCGCCTCGTCCTTGTCTTTATCAGCAACAGTTACAAATACTGTACCATAATTTTGCAAATGAGTACCCGATGCCTGAAGCGCTTTATATAGCGCACGGTTAAGCTTATCATCATAACCAATTGCTTCACCTGTAGATTTCATTTCTGGTGAAAGATAAGCGTCAAGTCCCTTAATCTTATTAAACGAGAACACCGGAACCTTTACGTAGTAACGATTCTTCTCTTGTGGGTAAAGACAGAAAATTCCTTGCTCTTTAAGAGATTTGCCAAGAATAACCTCGGTAGCAATATCAGCGAGTGAATAACCTGTTGACTTAGAAAGAAACGGTACTGTTCTTGAAGAACGTGGATTAACCTCAATGATATAAACATTGTCATTTTCGTCAACAATGAACTGAATATTATATAAACCCACAATTCCAATTCCAAGACCTAATTTTTTAGAATATTCCAAAATAGTACCGCGCACTTTATCAGAAATACTAAAGGTTGGATAAACGCTTATTGAGTCACCCGAGTGAATGCCCGTACGTTCAACAAGCTCCATAATACCGGGAACAAATACGTCTTGTCCGTCACAGATGGCGTCAACCTCAACTTCTTTACCCTGAATATATTTATCAACAAGTACAGGTTTATCGGCGTCAATTTCAACGGCTGTTTTAAGGTAGTGGCGAAGCTGTTCTTCGTTAGATACTATCTGCATAGCTCGTCCACCAAGAACAAAGCTTGGACGAACAAGTACAGGATAACCTATTTCTGCAGCAGCAGCTACACCATCTTCAATTTTTGTTACTGCTCTACCCTTTGGCTGTGGAATGTTTAGCTCTTGTAAAATCTTTTCAAAGCTATCGCGATTTTCAGCGCGCTCAATAGCTTCACAATCGGTACCAATAATCTTTACACCACGGTCCATAAGTGGCTGAGCAAGGTTAATTGCCGTTTGACCACCAAGGGACGCTACAACACCCTCGGGTTGCTCGAAATCTATAATATTCATTACATCTTCCGGAGTAAGCGGCTCAAAATAAAGCTTATCCGCGGTTGTGTAGTCGGTAGATACAGTTTCAGGGTTATTGTTGATAATAATTGCTTCGTAACCTGATTTTTTAATAGTTGATACCGCATGTACGGTTGAATAGTCAAACTCAACACCCTGACCTATACGGATAGGACCTGCACCGAGCACTACTATCTTCTTTTTATCGGTTAAAACGGAAGTATTTTCGCCATGATATGAAGAGTAAAAATATGGAATATATGCGTTAGTATGACAGGTATCTACCATACGAAAAACAGGTGTAAGCTTGTTTTCTTTACGGAAATTATAAACATCAATTTCGCTGCAATCCCACATTCTTGCAACATACTTATCAGAAAATCCCATTTTTTTAGCATCGCGTAATATCTCAAGATTTCGTGGATTATCTTTTAAGCTTCTTTCCATATCAATAATACGTTTTATAGCCTCAAGGAAAAATGCAGTGATTTTTGTAATGTTATGAATCTCTTCTACAGTAGCACCACGATAAAGTAATTCCGCTATTGCAAATAGATTGTCATCTCTGAATTCGCTAATATATGCTTTGAGTGCATCATCGCTCATATTATCGAACTTATTGTGATAAAGATGATTTACACCAATTTCAAGAGAACGGGTACCTTTAAGAAGACTTTCTTCCAAAGTAGCACCAATACCCATTACCTCTCCAGTTGCCTTCATTTGAGTACCAAGAACGTTATAAGCGGTAGTAAATTTATCAAACGGGAAACGTGGTAGTTTAGTAATAACGTAATCAAGTCTTGGCTCGAAAGCAGCTGTAGTATTGGCAATCTTAATTTCTTCAAGTGACATACCAACTGCAATTTTAGCAGTAACACGCGCTATTGGATAACCTGATGCTTTCGAAGCAAGAGCCGATGAGCGTGATACACGAGGATTTACCTCTATAAGATAATAATTGCTTGAGTTAGGATCTAATGCAAATTGAACATTACATCCACCCTCAATTTTAAGCTCGCGAATAATCTTGATAGCGCTATCGTTAAGCATCTTAAGGTCGTGGTCGTTAAGTGTCATAATAGGGGCTACAACCAACGAATCACCAGTATGAACACCAACTGGGTCAATGTTTTCCATACCGCATATTGTAATTGCGTGGTCATTAGAGTCACGCATAACCTCAAATTCAATTTCCTTATAACCCTTTACACTCTTTTCGATAAGAACTTGGTGTACAGGTGAAAGCTTAAATGCGTTAAGACCTACCTCTACAAGCTCTTCCTCACTATAAGCAAAACCACCGCCTGTGCCGCCTAAGGTAAAAGCAGGGCGCAATACTACAGGATAACCGATTCTCTTTGCGGCCTCCTTTGCCTCTTCTATGCTGTATGTTATTTCAGACGGGATAACCGGCTCGCCGATTGATTCACACATTTCTTTAAAAAGTTCGCGGTCTTCGGCGCGCTCAATACTATCGCGTGAAGTACCAAGAAGCTCAACACCGCACTCTTTCAGAACTCCCTTTTCTTCTAATTGCATAGCAAGGTTAAGACCGGTTTGTCCACCAATACCAGGAACAATTGCGTCAGGTCGCTCATAGCGCAAAATCTTCGCCATATATTCAAGAGTAAGTGGCTCCATATAAACCTTATCAGCAATGGAAGTATCGGTCATAATGGTAGCGGGATTAGAATTGCAAAGAATTACCTCATAACCCTCTTCTTTAAGTGCCAGGCACGCCTGAGTACCTGCGTAGTCAAACTCTGCCGCCTGACCGATAACTATTGGACCTGAACCGATAATCAATACTTTTTTTATGTCTGTTCTTTTAGCCATTTTATTTTTCCTCCTGAATATATATCAAATCATCTTTATATGCTGTTTTTCCACCGCAGACAGTTAAATAACATTTTCCGTACAAATTGTAGTTTTCAAACGGCATTGCCTTCCCTTTGGAAATAAAATTATCTGGGTTTACAATGATTTTTTCATCCAAACACCACACGGTATAATCGTCATTATTTAGCGGTATATTAAATCGCTTACGCGCGTTTAAAGATATCAAATCGATTAATTTTTCCAGCGTTATAATATTTGTCTTTACAAAATATGTATACATAAGCTGAAAAGCGATTTCGATGCCTACTATACCAAAAGCGCTATTCCGGAGTCCTTTACTCTTTTCCTCAGCGCTGTGCGGCGCGTGGTCGGTGGCAATCATATCTATTGTACCGTCCTTTATACCCTCAATAAGCGCAAGCCTGTCTTCGTTTGAGCGAAGCGGCGGATTCATTTTAAACTTTCCGTCTTCCTTAAGATCACTGTCATCAAGTATCAAATAGTGTGGACCCGTTTCACAGGTTACATTAAGACCCTCGGCCTTGGCCTGTCTTATCAACTCAACGCTTTCTTTACAAGAAATATGGCATACGTGATATGCGCAACCCGTCTCACGAACCAATTCCAAGTCGCGTTTAATAGGTCCCCATTCACTTTCACTGCATATTCCCTTATGACCGTGCTTTGCGGCATATTCACCGTCGTGTATATAACCACCGTGCAATAGCGAATTATCTTCGCAGTGCGCTACTATTATTTTGCCAAGCGACTTTGCTTTAAGCATAGCCTCACGCATAAGCTCGGCGGTTTGAATACCCTTGCCGTCATCAGAAAAAGCGATAACCTTATCTGCCATTCCCGCCATATCCGACAACTGCTCACCTCTTTGCCCTGCTGTAATTGTGCCATAGGGGTAAACGTTTATAACCGCATCATTTTCGATTATCTTTAACTGTTCATCAAGGTGCTCTGCCGTATCGGGTACGGGGTTAAGGTTTGGCATTGTGCACACTGCGGTATAACCGCCGTGCGCTGCCGCGCGACTGCCTGAAAAAATGGTCTCTTTATAAGAAAAACCCGGCTCACGAAAATGCACATGCACATCGCAAAAACCGGGAAAAACAAAACAATTATTTTGTGTAACGGGAATAAGAGATGACAATCCCGCCTCATTAACAATGGGGGCAAAAGTAGTAGCGGAATCGGGTTTATATACTTTTATCTTTATACGATTGGTCATAGTAAACCGTCCTTCCCCTATCAAAAATATATTTCAACAAACAAAGCATATTTTTATCTAATATATATTACCACAACGCATAGTACTTGTCAATCAAAAAACAATAAAAAACTTGCATAAATTTTAATTATAATAAGACCTCATTTCATATATTTTGATAAGGGGGATTTATATGTTTTTTGATTTACTTGCACAAATCATTTCTAATTTATTCTATTTGGCATTACACGTAACTTCCGCAGGCTCTTTTCCGCCGCCGTTATCATCAAAAAAAGAAGCCGAACTTTTAGAATTAAAGGAACAAGGCGATGAAGACGCTAAAAATCGACTGATAGAGCACAATCTACGTCTTGTAGCGCATGTAGTAAAAAAATATTACACAGCCGACGATCAGGACGATCTTATCTCGATAGGTACAATAGGTCTTATAAAAGCAGTCAACACATTTAAACCCGATAAAAAAATACGACTTGCCACTTATGCCGCGCGATGTATCGAAAATGAAATTTTAATGCATTTCAGAAATAACAAAAAATATGCGCAGGACGTTTACATAAGTGACCCGATTGACACCGATAAAAACGGCAATACCCTCACCCTTATAGATATTATTGCGGATGAGGGTAATATTGAGGACGAAATTGACACAAAAATAAAGGTCCAAAAGCTACGTGTTATTTTAAACGGCACGCTTGACGAACGCGAGCTGCAGATTATAAATATGCGTTATGGGCTTGGCGGCGAGCACGAACAAACACAGCGTGAGATTGCCAAAAAGCTTGGTATTTCGCGCAGCTATGTGTCCCGCATTGAAACCGCCGCGCTTGAAAAGTTAAGGAAAAAGTTTTGAATTTTATAATACGGAATGCTTCGTCACTCTGTTCCTCGCAATGACATATGTTTAGTGTTATCTATAATATTATCATTGTGAGACCTGTCTCACAATATCACTATTAAAGTTTGAGTTTATATTCTTTGAGATGGGTGTTTTTCAAAGTATGTAACCCACTATGACACTTTCAATTTTCGAAAGTGTCTTTTTCTTTGCAAAAAAGCACGGGAGACAACTTCTTTACGAAGTGTCTCCCGTAGTGAGTCTTTTTTTAAAAAAATTACTTTCTGACGCTTAATGCTTCAGATTCAGGTGTGATTATATCACGCTCTGTTTGATAAACCCTTACATATTCAATTATCATAGGTGCGGGATCAATATCGGTCACAACCCAGCCCGACTTACTTTTATCGACGAGACCAGGTGAAAAGATAGAAGCAGCACCAGCCTTTTGTGCAGCAACGTGTGCAGATTCTTCAATAAGCATATATGCGTATTGGTTGGTCCAATTGCCTGATGAATAATTATCAAATGCCAAGTGGTTTTCTGAAAGTTCAAATTCATACTTTATTTCATTACCCTTGGCATCAGTAACAGGATTACCGTTAGTGTCTTTTACAGTGAAGATTAAAGTGTTATCTTTCCAATAGAAACCATAAATAAATTCACTAATAAGACCTGAAGAAGTCTTGTGGTTTGTCAAACTGTATGAAACTTCGCCGGAATCGCCTTCATAAGTATTTGCAGCGTTAACTTGACCTGATTTAAGGTTATCATTATTTACATTAAGTTTACTTTCGTCAGACGTAGTATAACCTGAATATTTACCGTCGCTCTGCTTGGTACCGCCGTCTGCAATAAGTAAATCGGTAGTAGAATAATTTTCCCAATCAATTGCACGAACAGTTAACGTAGACTTATCTGGCGATTTGCCAATAGCATTGTCATACCACTTGTGTACTGTGAACTGAATATCGTCATCACTACCAGGTTTAACAATGTATTTAAGCCCATCCAATTTATGCGTTGGATACTGAATTATTTCAAACAGGTCAAATTCAAAGTTAACGGTTGGTAACTTGTACTGATATGTATCAAGGTTTGTCGAGTCAAACACATTGGATACTTTATCATAATCATCATTCTTTGCGTAAACCTTGCTGAAAAGCGAATTGGTAATACCAAGATTGCTAGTGTCATTGGTAGAAAGCAACCACCATGCAGGGAAAGAATAACCGTCTGACGGCAGTTGAACTTTCATTTCAAAATAACCGCCATTAAACAAAATGCTGTTTTTAGTTGAAACACCGCTTTGAATATAATGAACACCTGTACTATCACTGGTGCAGGTTCCGCCGGTTGATCCAGGACAACCAACATCAGCACAGGTAACTTTTTGCGGTTCTAACACAAGCGTACCGTTTTCGATACGGTTTGTATCAAACAACTGATCGCCTGACGCTTCGTATACTTCTTCTGAATAACCGTCCAAAAACTTACCACGATTAATCCATTTATCATAGTTTACTGTTGTTTTTGTGCCGTCGGTATTTGAATAGCCATCCTCAAACTCATCACCCCAAGCATAGTAATATACATTACCGCTATCATCGGTATGTGTGCCTGCGATATCGCCTGTTATAGCACCACTACCTGTATAAACTTTGCCTGTTGCATAATCTGAATTTAATTCAAATTCGTCAACCGCTGCATCCATAGCAGTAAACGAGCCCGCCGTAAAGGTTAGTACAACATTTGCATCGTCGTAGGTTATTGACCAATTAGCAGAACCCATTTCTTTGTCAGTTACAAATTTAACAGCACAAGTTTCGGGAGCAGAGGTTTTACCGATTGTTTCAACTTTTGCGCCTGTTGATTCTTGCAAATAAAGTGCTAAAGAACGTGCAGAATCGTAACTGCTTGAATCGTTTGCGTAATCATAATAAACTTCAACATTACCTACAGCAACATTAGTCCAGAAACCGTCAAGAAGAGTTTTTTCATCACCAATAATTTCGCGTTGCAAAATTACAAGGTCACGAATATTGGTTTTGCCGTTGCGGCTTACGTCACCGTAAACATTAGCATAATCCGCTTGTCTTAAAAGCATGTTTTTAAGCGCAACAACGTCGCTGGTGTTGTACTCATAACCGTAGCCGTCACCGTTTATATCGGCACAGGGCATATTTTTTGCAAAAGCAAGATTGCGCCATACACCGTTAGCGCCCTTGTACATTTTTTCTGCACCTGTATCAGTTCCCTTGTACATTTCATCTGCGGCTGGCTCGGCAATTTCAGATGAGGAGCCGTTTGCATTGTAATAGTAGCAATTAGTAAATCCGTTTGGCGCAATTACGCTGCCTGATGTGTTTACATCTTCAACAACGCAATTTTCGATAGTACCGCCGTTATTTGAACCAACGATGACACCAACACTGCCTGTGCCACCTGTGTAACCGCCCAATATACGCAGATTTTTAACAGTACCGCCTTCAAGTACGGGGATAAAACCAACAGCCTCATCATCTGTAGCAGTGTAAAGATTTCTAATTGTGTGGCCGTTACCGTCTAAAACACCCTTGAATGAATTGTAACGGTAATAGTGAATATCCCAACTGCCGTTTGCATTGCTGCCTTGATTACGATCGGCAGCTACAGGATAGTTTACCCACTGAATGCCCTGCAAATCAATATCGCAACCTAACTGATAATGAACAGGTGCGCCGCGGTGTGTACCGCCCGAAGCGATAATCTTATACAGAGTCATTGCATCAGTAATAATGTATGGGTCATCCTCGGTGCCTGCGCCCATAAGTGTGTTATATTTAGAAAATACACCGTCAAGATATCGGTCACCTTCGGAATTGCCTGTAACTGGCTCCTGACCCTGTGGATTGCCGTCATATGTCAGTTCGTTTTTCCAGGTATTTTTATAATAACGGTCATCAATAACTTCCCAAAAAGAATTATCCATTTTAGGCATTGGTGTGCCGTATTTTTCAAGCGTTTTGGCACTGTTGTCCCAAGCAAGCCAGTTAAGAAGAGGTGTATTTGCAATCGTAAAATTAGCTGGTATAACAGTAACTGTAGCATCATAATTGTTATCGGGATACGACTTTACGATATTGTCGCTCATACCACAGTTATCAACCAAATTATAACCTACAGAAACACTGTTACTGATTGTTAATATTCCGTCCCAGCCTTCCTGTGCATAAATACCTGCAGCAGTTGTAAATGTTGCCGTTTCGGGTTTGGTTACCACAAGTTGTGAATTTGTGCCGTCAAAAAGACAGTTAGCAATTTTTAACGAAGAAGGTGTGGTATATACGCCAACAATACCGCCCGAATAACTGCGATCATCACCCATGCCGGCTTGTTTACTTTCAACATAAGCGTTGCGAACCGCAACGTTCATAATAGTAACATTACCCGTGTTTTGTAATTTAGTCTCATCACAATAAGTATATGTTGGATCACCGCCAAAATCACGAAGTCCGAAGGAAGATGTTACAACACCTGCCGACTCTGCGACCGACTTAACGTAATTGGTATCAAATATTACATTTTTAATAACCGAATTACCCGACATACCGGGGAAAAATCCAGTACCGTTTAACCAAGAATCATTCTCTGTTGTTGTGCTGTAAAGACCGTAAATTGTAACGCCGTTACCGTCAAAATAACCTGTAAAAAGGTTATATGTAAAAGGTCGGTATGTGTGGGTACAACTGCCACTGCAAAGACCTTTGGGTATATTTGCAGACCAGTTGTTAATTATCGAATTACCAGCCGTGCAAAGAGTGTTAAACATGTCAGCATCAATATCCTTTACAGGATTAAGATACAGTGCGCTAACTTTATCAGACACTTTGTAATACGCAGGTGTACCGTCTTCTTTTTCGCCACCGTCACAAACCATCTTGTGAAGTTGTGATGCGTTTATAATAATATAAGGATCATCTTTTGTACCGCTACCGTCTGCAAAAGCATCGGCGGTAGTACCGTCCCAGCAGTATGATGTATCGGGAATAATAGGTATGGGATATGTATCTGTTGTTCGCCAGTTAAAACCCCAGATAAAACCGTCAGAAGTAATGTTATCTGCTGCGGCAGGACCTGTCATTTGATTGGTGTTGAGCACGGTTATGCCGGGGGTACCGCTAACCGATTGATCGTCTGTGTAGACATTTGAGAAAGAGGTTGCCGTAACTTTACTGTTAAGTTCAGAAGAGTCCACAGCGGTAGTAACAGGCGAAGAGTTAATAACTACTGAATTTGATACAGTAATTGGATCGCCATAGATGGTTGAATCAGCAACAAAACCACCAACACGTGTTGCCGAATCAATAATATTGCCAGCCACTAAACAATTGTTAATTGCAGCACCTGCATGATAAACAGATGAGGCAATAAAACCAACACCTGTGTTTTGAAGACAGTGCATATAACAATTCTGAATAACAATATTTTCAAAATTAAAAGTATCGCCAGAGCCAACTATTGTCTTACCTATAATACCGCCGGTATAATTATATGATTCCATATATGATGCTTTTAAAGTAATGTTTTTAATTGTAAGATTAGCATCGAGAGAATCATATCCGCTTGACCAGTCACAAGCACCAATTAGTGGAAACAGACCCGCAACATAATTAGGATCATCATCTCGGCTATAAACATTATAAACTATGGCACCGTTACCGTCAAAATCACCAAGGAAACCCTTACCTGTTTTGGAATTTTGATGTTTCCATACATTAGAAGTTGGTGTTGCTGCTTGAACTTCAGCAGCTGTTGAGTTAATGTTGATGCCTGTTAAACCATTCATATTAAACACAGCATTAGCTTCTTTAACTTTATATACCTTGTCTACTGTGTTAAACGCCGATTCATTAAGTGCAACATGTGCAAACTCAGCGGCGTTCGTAATGAGATATGGATCTTCAGGCGTGCCATTACCCTGTAATTCAGAGTCAAAAGAAGAACCGTCCCAAGTGTAGGTAACACTTGTGGTCGCATTAGTGGCATCAGCGGATATGTTAACGCCGAAGTTAGCAACAAAAAGTGAGCCTACAAATACTGCAAAAACAAGTAATAGGCTTAAAAGTCTTTTTGCGCCATTGTTTAAAGTAATTTTCATAAAAAATCCTCTCTTTCGTTGTCAAAAGACAACATTGATAAGAAACCACTTTTCGTAGTACGTTGGGAGGGGGTATCCCTCCCCTACAAATTTTATTTTCTGGGCCAAATTACGATATCATCGCCCTCTTCGCCAAAGTTGGCGTTAGGATCGCTTGTAACGATAATATCGATAAGGTCTAATTCATATATTTCAAGCTCTGCTTTTTTAAACATATACTTTTCTCCTTTTGT
>JAZSBS010000128.1:0-39351 GCA_045602525.1 Acutalibacteraceae bacterium | reverse complement strand
CCTCTTGCTTATACAAATTATTTGTGCAAAAAAAGAAAAATCCTTTGTTTGTACAAATAATAATAAATTTGACAAAGACTTTTGTAATACGTATAATAAAAAGGAGAAAGCAGTTTATGAAAAAGAAAATCACAGCGGTATTGCTTTGTGTGGCACTACTGCTTACGCTGTCTGTTAGTGTATCTGCGGATACATCAACCGCCAATACAAAACCTTTGACAGATACTCAAATCACACCTATAGCCGATGAAGTTACGGTAAATGTGGGCGAAAACGATGTAGAAATTATTCAAAGCGAAATTTCTGACGAAAATATGATTATGCCGATGGCGCAAACCTCGGGTATAGTAAGCGGCGGTGTTTATCGTATTAAAAATGTCGCCAGTGGCAAGTATATGAATGTCGATTACGGCATCGATGCAAACGGAACAAATATCTACCAATGGACAGGCGACGGCAGTACCGAGCAAAAATTTAGGGTTGTATATTATTCGTCTACCGATTCGTATATGTTTTATGCTATGTGTAGCTCTAACGGTACAAATCGTGTATTAGACGTTACCCGCGGCAGTAATCCGCTTACAAGCGGTCAGAATATAAAACTATATAATCCAACTGATCCGACGTCGCAAGAGATAAAAATAGTTTCGTTAGGATCAAACAACTATAAATTGGTAATGAATGCTAATCAGAATTTAGCAGTAACGTCATACGGCACATCAAACGGCAGTGCCAGCGGCACAACCTCGACCTCGGCGGGCAATATTTTTATTTCTACGTATACGGGTACTACTAATCAACAGTGGCAATTTGAATTGTTGCAAAATCCACCAAATCCAACAGGCTCTCTAGACAGTGTAAGTACTACAATGCTTGGCGGTTGGGCCTATGAAACAGGTTACCCCGACACGCCGATTTGGGTGCATTTTTACATTAAAAACAATTCAACAAGCGAACAAACATTTTTATCGGCTCTTGCAAGCGGTTATCGTTCTGATTTGGAAGCAGCGGGATACGGTGACGGAGAACATGCATTTAATTATAGTATGAATTGGTATGATTATCCTGCGGGAACATATACTGTAAGTGCCTATGCTATAGGCTCACATGGTGTTAATCCGCAACTTTCTAACTCGCCCAAAACATTTACGGTGAGAAATATGACGGGCGTGGTAGATTATCTTGACAGTTCAGGAATAAGAGGTTGGGCATGGAAGCCCGACGCGCCTGACAATACGGTTGCTGTGAATGTATATGTGCGTAATTCTGCTAATGAGACGGTAGGTTTTTATAATACTCGGGCAAGTAATTACCGTTCTGATTTAGAAAATGCAGGCTACGGTGATGGGGAACATGGTTTTTCAATTTCGATAGACTGGTCAACCCTACCCGAAGAGAATTTACGAGTTACCGCTTACGCTGTTGATGGCACAGGCATTCACCCCGCGTTTTATGATGGGTATTATGAGAATAGAAAACGTATCAGTCTGTTAGGAATGGTAGAAAATAAATATTTTCATGATTTATCGGAATGGTCTTGGACGACTGAAGTAGAGACATATTGTGATAATATTGGGTGTTCATATTTGTATAGGACTCATAAAACAGATGCTGCAGGATTTAAAGCGGCAATAAAAAATTCTTCTTATTGCGTGATTAATACTCATGGTTCTAATGACGGCAAGGGCATACAATGGAGTATGAAAAACATTTATAATGAGCATTTTGATTGTCAAAATTCCAATTGTTATGTTTGCTATGGGTGGTATACAGTAGAACATGATATAGATGAACTGCCAAGTGATTATTTTGATACGACACGATGTGTGGTGTTAATGTCATGCTATTCCGGATTAAATGGTAGTTTGAAACCAGACAATATAGTTAATACTCTCCATAGTAAAGGCGTTTGGACTGTTGTTGGATTTAAAGGTGAGATAACATATTATTATGATAATACACACCCCGATCCAAATGTTCACACAGATGATATTGTTAACATTAGTACTGGTGCACAACTGTGGATAACGCAATTCACTAAATTATTAGGCGAGGGAAAAACAGTGGAGCAAGCTATATGTGCAGCCACAAAAACCACACACGATGAACGAGAAGCTTATGAAAAGATACACGGGGTAGATGATGTTGATAATTATTGCGGGTTGAATTTTTATTATGTAGCAGGAGATGGAAATCAAATAGTTAAACATTAACATAAGGAGGATAATTATATGAAAAAAGCAAGAAAATTAACTATATTGGTTATAGTATTAGGGTTATGCTTTGGTGTCGGATTTATAGGTAATTTAGATATAGTCGATCTTGTTGAGGATAGAATTAGTTATAAATACAATGAAAATATTGAGTCAGAGGCTAAAAAAAATGATGAAAACAAACACAATGAAGAACTTGTAACCGAAACGCTTTCTGCCGAAGACATTGAGGTAAAAACAGAAATCTGCAAATATAATGAAAATGCGGCCAATTTCAAGAAAAACAGTATAGAAAAAGTTGGTTTAAAAACATACAGTATTTGTTTTTTAGAGGTAGATTCGGTATCTAATTATGAAAATGTAATTTATACAAACAACACAAACGATCTTTTTAAATATGACATAAAAACCGGAGAATTGCGTTACGCGCTTATCGAATCGGCGATTGTTGAAAAATCAAAAAGTAGCATTGATATTGATGATGCTCAAAAAATAGCCGATGAATATGTTTCTAAAAGGTGTGATATGAGCGAATATACGATTGATTTATCACGAGAAGCCGGAGAAGGATTCGAATTTTCATATAGAAGATATATTGCCAACTATAAAACAACCGATGTTTTTGCAATTAATATAAGTTTTTCGGGTGAGATAACCTATATTATAGATAATACTCATGTTTTTAATGATATAGATATCTCTGAATTTCTAATCGAAGAAGATTTGATAAACTTAAAAATTTCGGAAATTAAAGGTTATCTAAACGATGATATGTATTTTTATGAAGATTCGGTGTTAATAATACCGGAAAACGATCAACTGCGATTGCAGTACAAGATAAAGCAAGGAACATCCGTAGGAACATACACTATAACTTTGGGAAAGACAGGAGACGGTTCCTCGTCCTCAAATTAAGAACGGGCAACACAGCAACACAGGGTAACACAGGGGGTAACACAGGGGACGTCTAACACAGGGGACGGTTCTCGTCTAACACAGGGGACGGTTCTCTGTGTTGACGAGGCGGGTTAGAAATGGTATAATAATCAAGGGTGATAATTATGCCAAGACAGGCGAGAAAAAAGAGCTCAATAGGAATCTATCATATAATGTTGCGCGGTGTAAATCAGCAACAGATATTTGAAGAGCAAGAAGACTGTAATAAGTTTCTACAAGTATTAAGAGACTGTAAGGCAATAAGCGGATTTAAACTGTTCGCTTATTGCCTTATGGGGAATCATATACATATTTTATTGCAAGAGATTAATGAACCGATAGAATTATTGATGAAACGAATTGCAACCCGATTTGTTTATTGGTATAACATAAAATATCAAAGAGCAGGGCATTTGTTTCAGGACAGGTTTAAAAGCGAACCGGTAGAAAACGATGCCTATTTTTTAACAGTTTTAAGGTATATACATCAAAATCCGATAAAAGCAGGAATTTGCAAAACAGTTGCGGCTTATGCAAACAGCAGTTACAATGAATATTTTAAAAGCTCTGATTTAATAGACAGTGATTTTGTTTTTGAAATTATTTCAAAAGAAGATTTTAAGACTTTTAACAATGAAAAGGTATTTGACAGTTGTTTAGACATTGAGGACAAGCCGAAAACAAAAGTCACTGACGAGCAGGCTAAAAAGATAATTAAAAAGATTTCGAAATGCAAAAACGTTGCGGAGTTTCAAGCGTTAGACATTAAAACTCGTGATAAGTGTTTGAAAAAGTTACGTGAAGGCGGTTTGTCGATAAGACAAATCAGTAGATTAACAGGGGTAAGTTTCAATGTTGTAAGGAAATTTTAGACACACAGAGAACCGTCCCCTGTGTTCTTCCCTGTGTTCTCATATAAAAAATGGTGTAAAAAACGCTTTTAATAAAGTGAAAAGTGCCATTAGTACTGCGGCAAATTGGGTAGAAAATAATATTATTCAACCTATAAAAGGCTTTGTTAGTGATATTGCCACAGACATTGAAAATTACGACAAAAACAATACGAATGAAAAAGCGGTTTTAGAATCCAACTATTTTTCCGCTTACAAAGGTGCAACTGTCATAAGATTTCCATACGATGATAATGCTGCTTCATATGGTTTGTTGTTTATTGGAAAAGGTGTTGAAGATATCGAAACTGTACAGCATGAATATGGACATTATCGACAATTAGAAGAACTTGATTATGCAAAATATACAGTATATGTTGCAATTCCATCGCTCATTGGATATTGGTCTGATGTAGAGAACTATTATTCTCAACCTTGGGAATATGGTGCAGATTTATATGGAGGTGTAGATAGAGGTGACTACCATGTATATGCGAATTATGCGTACTATATATACTGGGACTGGATTACGCAGTAAATATTTATCCCTGTTTGTTTTTATGATGTCGGTTATATTATGTTTATCGTCATGCACTTTTCAAAACAACACACCGGATGTTATTGTTGAGTATCAAATTCCGTTTGCGAAATCAGGTTCGCGGTGGAATGAAAATGAATTGTTGGATGAAGATGAGTATGGAAGAAAACTGTACAGTTACAAATCAGGGAAAGCATATACCAATGTTTTTCGTGACTATATGGGAATTGATTACAGAAATTCTCCGGTATTGATGTATATAATCGTTCAGAAAACAGAAAAAGACTTTGTTTATTGTTATGATGATTTCTGTTATGCATATGTGACATCTTTTGAAAATGATAATAGCGATATTGTAAATAATCTTAAAGATGTTAATGATTGGGGAAACCCTTTTAATGATGAAAAAACAACTGCTTTATCCGTAAGTGAATTTGAAAATATTGATAGATATCCAATATATTCCGTTGAGGAATCAGTCGTAAAAACATTAGAAAATTTGATAAATTATGAAATAGAAGATTATTATATAGATGATATTTTTTTAGAAGATACAACACCTATTTTTGTGTTGCGCGAAGTAACAAATCGTGATAGACATGAGTTTGGAAAATCATATATTTTTCATATTCCTAAAGACGATTCAAATGTAACATATTTGGAACTATCCGACGACATTCAAAATTGGAACGAAGAAATTCATAATTTCAAAGCAACTCTAAAAGCTGAATCTAACACAGGGGACGGTTCTCTGTGTTGACACTAACAGAGAGTAAAACTTATTTTGAATTCAGTCTTTAAAACAAGAAGGCTCAAATGGATTATCCATTTGAGCCTTTTGCATTTTCATTTAATTTTATTAATAATTTTCTGCGTGGATTTCAAAGTAAGCTTTCGGATGTGCGCAAACGGGGCACATTTCGGGAGCCTTCATACCTACTACGATATGACCGCAATTGCGGCATTCCCAAACCTTAACCTCGCTTTTTTCGAATACGGTAGCGGTTTCAACGTTGTGAAGCAGTGCGCGATAACGTTCCTCGTGGTGCTTTTCAATTTCGGCTACCATTCTGAATTTTGCGGCAAGCTCTTTAAAGCCTTCTTTTTCTGCAGTTTCGGCAAAGCCTTTGTACATATCGGTCCATTCATAGTTCTCGCCCTCTGCGGCAGAAACAAGATTTTCGGCAGTATTTCCCAAGCCCTCCAACTCTTTAAACCACAATTTAGCGTGTTCCTTTTCGTTGTCTGCAGTCTTTTGGAAAAGTGCAGCTATTTGCTCAAAGCCCTCTTTTTTAGCCTTTGATGCAAAATATGTGTATTTGTTGCGAGCCTCCGACTCACCGCTAAAAGCTGCCATAAGATTTTTTTCGGTCTGGGTTCCTGAATATTTATTTGTTTTTACTCCCATTGGTAAAAACCTCCTTTGGTTATTTATAATTAGTATATATCCAAATTTGAAAATTATCAAGCATAATATTCTTGAATAAATTTAATTAGTATGGTAATATATTTTCGGTGATAGATGATGTTTTTTAAAAAATCGGCGGTCTCTTTTTCTTACCTGATTGTCGGACTTGGCAATCCGGGACGTGAATATGAAAACACCCGTCATAACGCAGGCTTTGTAGCTGCTGATAAAATAGCCGAAAAATTTAATATAGGTTTATCAAAAAACAAATTTGATGCGATTTTCGGCGACGGTACAATTGCGGGTTCAAGGGTTTTGCTTGTAAAGCCGCAAACCTTTATGAATTTATCGGGGCGCGCGGTGCAAAAGCTATCGGCTTTTTATAAAATACCGCTTGATAAAATAATCATTATGCACGATGACGTTTCGCTTGACGTTGGTAAAATCCGTATTCGCCGCAAAGGAAGCGCGGGCGGTCAAAAGGGGCTTGCCAATATTATCGAGCTTATGGGCAGTCAGGAAATTGCTCGTATAAAAATAGGTGTTGGCGCAAAGCCGCATCCCGATTACGATATGAAGGACTGGGTTTTAGGTCGCATACCCAAAGAACAGCAGTCCGACTTTAATGCCGCTTGTGAAAATGCGGCAAAGGCTGTAGAAGAAATCATAGCTCGCGGTATTGACTCGGCTATGAATAAATACAGCAAATAAATATGTATGAAATGTTTGTTAGATATATTAAAAAACGAGCCTGACTATGTGCGATTGACAAAAGCGGTCGCAAAAGGTGATTTGCCGCTTGCGGCGAGCGGCTTGTCGGGTGTGCACAAGTCGTTGCTTACTGCATGTCTTGTAACACACACGGGCAAAAAAGCGGCGATTATAACCCCTGATGAGCAAACAGCCGTCGCGATAAAAAACGACGTTGAGGCATTTGGTGTTTCGGCACTGATTTTCACCTCTCGGGACTACAACACCGAGCGTGTTACGGGCTACTCAAAAGAATACGAGCACAAGCGCATTTACACCCTATCAAGAGTTCTTGATGGGGCTTTTGACGTGGTCTTAATTCCTGTGGATGCCGCCGTTCAGTATACTGTGCCACCCGAGATTTTATCTCAAAATATAATTACTGTAAATTCAACCGACAGTCTTAACGTAGCGCAATTTTGTGAAAGGCTTATAGGCGCGGGTTATGTTCGTAGCGAGCTTTGCGAGGGTGTGGGTCAATTTGCAGTGCGTGGCGGAATAATTGATGTTTTTGCGACGGGCAACGACTACCCTGTTAGAATAGAACTTTGGGGCGACGAGATTGACAGCCTGTCTTTATTTGATGTCGCAACACAGCGTCGGGCTGAAAGCATTGACAGTATAAAGATTTATCCGGCAAACGAACTGCCGTTTTCTGCCGATGCTCTCATTAAAAAGTTAGAAGAATATTTAAGCACCACTAAAAAATTAGCTGATAAAGCTCGCGAATTTATAGAGAAAGACATTGAACTTTTAAAGTCGGGTCTTACCGTTTCGCCCGATTTATATATCCCGTTTTTGTACGAAAAACCAGGGACAATTTTTGATTATGTCAGCGACTGCTTAACAATTGTTTGTGAATCGGGCAACGTAAACGAGCGGTTAAAGAGCATTTTTACTATTGAGAAAGAAGATGTAACCGCACTGCTTGAAAGCGGAAAGCTATGTTCTAAAAGCGCTAAACTGCGTCTTAATTCGGTAGAACTGTATTCGCATTTTAAAAATGCGATTTATTTTGAAAATTTTCCACGTGCATCATATGAAATGTCGCTCAAAGAATTAATTTCTTTTAACTTTAAACGCTCTACAGCATGGGGCGGAGATATAAATGTCCTTATAGAAGATATTTCATACATCACACATATAAAAGGAATCGCGGTAATTCTTGCGGGAGAATCCAAAACCGCTCGTGTGTTGACAGCAGAGCTTTGCGATCGCGGTATAAACGCGGTATATCTTGAAAATGTCGATTCCTTAGCGTCTAGTGGGGTTTTTGTGTTGTCAGGTGGATTGTCCGGAGGTTTTGAGATACCCAGTGCCAAGCTGTGTGTGATAACGCACAGGCACATAGCCGCCGAGGGTAAGCTTATCCGTCGTAGACACAAGGACGGCAAGCAGATAAATTCGCTTGATGAGCTGCATCGTGGTGATTATGTTGTGCACGCATCTCATGGCATAGGAATTTTTGACGGTATAAATCGCATTAAAAACGGTAGCGTTACAAAGGATTATATAAAAATTAAATACGCAGGCAGCGATGTTCTTTACGTGCCTGTAACTCAGCTTGATTTGGTGTCTAAGTATATAGGCGCCGCCGAGGACAGCGGCATAAAGCTTAATAAGCTTGGCGGTAGCGAATGGCAAAAAACCCGTGCGCGTGTTAAAAAGGCTGTTCGCGATATGGCGAAACAACTAACCGCTCTTTATGCTAAACGTATGGCAACAAAAGGATACGCGTTTAGCGAGGATACAGACCTTCAAAGTGGATTTGAAAGCCGTTTTGAATACGAGGAAACCGACGATCAACTGCGTTGTATTGATGAAATCAAACGCGATATGCAACGCGATATTCCAATGGACCGTTTGCTTTGCGGAGACGTGGGCTTTGGCAAAACCGAGGTGGCATTGCGTGCTGCGTTTAAGTGCGTAAGCGAAGGCAAGCAATGCGCTTTGCTTGTGCCTACAACCATTCTGGCTATGCAACACTATAATACCGTTATACGTCGGTTTGGAGATATGCCGCTTACCGTAAAGCTGCTCAACCGTTTTGTTTCAAAGCGAGAGCAAGAAAAGACCATTGCAGGACTGAAATCGGGCAGAGTGGATATGGTAGTCGGTACCCACCGACTCATCTCTAAAGATGTTACATTTAAAAATATAGGTCTTGTAATAATTGACGAGGAACAACGCTTTGGCGTAGCGCAGAAGGAACGGCTTAAAGAGTTGTATCCTTTTGTGGATATACTTACCCTGTCGGCTACCCCTATTCCACGAACGCTCAATATGGCAATGAGCGGACTTCGTGATATGTCATCCATAGACGAGGCGCCAAGCGATAGACATCCTGTTCAGACCTATGTGTTAGAGCAAAATGACGGTGTTTTGATAGACGCTATAAATCGCGAACTGCGTCGCGGCGGTCAGGTATATTATCTTCATAACCGCGTTGAAAGCATTACTCACCGCGCGGCAAAGCTTAAACAACTTTTGCCTGAAGCCCGCATTGGAATTGCACATGGTAAAATGAGTGAAGATGAGCTTGGTGACGTGTGGAAAAAACTGCTTGAGCACGAAATAGATGTGCTTGTGTGCACCACCATAATTGAAACAGGCGTCGACGTACCAAACGCTAACACCCTCATAATCGAGGATGCCGATCGTATGGGGCTTTCACAGTTACATCAGTTGCGAGGTCGCGTTGGTCGCTCACCGCGGCGAGCGTACGCTTATTTTTGTTTCAGACGCGGCAGAGAGCTTAGCGAGGTAGCTTCAAAGAGGTTAGAGGCAATAAGACAGTTTACCGAATTTGGTTCTGGTTTTAAAATTGCTATGCGCGACCTCGAAATCAGAGGAGCAGGCAGTATTTTAGGCGGCGAACAGCACGGTAATATGAAGGCAGTAGGCTATGATATGTATCTGAAATTACTTGCCGATGCTGTAAACGAGGAAAAGGGCATAGAATCTCACGAGGAATTAACCTGTACGATTGATCTTAACATATCGGCGCATATACCCGAGTATTATATTGAGTCACTACCCGCTCGCCTTGGTATATATCGTCGGATAGCAGATATTCGTGACGAAGGCGATGTTGCCGATGTTATTGATGAGCTGTGTGACCGCTTTGGCGAACCGCCTCGTGCCATTATGGGTCTTATTGAAATATCTTTGCTTCGCAGTCGTGCGTCGGTGGCGGGCATTGCCGAAATTACCGGCACACCCACAACCGCTGTTTTGCATACGCCGAAAATCGATATGCAGATTGCAGCAAAGCTTGCCGATGAATTTAAAAATGCATTTACACTGTCTTCCTCTGGCGAGCCTGCGTATATAATAAAACTGGTAAACGGAATGAAAATACAAGAGGTTGTATCACGCCTTTCTAAAATTTTGTAAAAAGGTTTACAATTTCGTATGGACTTTTTTATAATAATGATATATAATTATTTGTATATAAAAATTAAGGAGAATTTAAAATGAATACCTTAAAAAGAGTTTTTGCAATAGTGATGTGTTTGTCACTTATGATTACCTGCCTTACAGGCTGTCACAAAAAAGGTGAGATTGCCGTTAAAATCGGCGATATAGAATTTACATCGGGCTATTATGCCTGCGCGCTTGTTTTTGCCGATACCGAAGCGCGCTCTTTGGTTGAGGAAGAGCTTTCAAAGGACGGTGAACTGCCCGATGAAATCAAATATTGGAACTATGAGGTAGAGGATACCGACTATGTAGAGTGGGTAGAGGAAACAGCCCTTAACACATTAAAGGAATTGGCAGCTATTAAAACACTTTGCAAGGAAGCAAAGGTAACGCTTGACGAAGAAACAATCTCCTTGTCGAAAACTAATGCAGAATACCTTTGGGATTCATATGGCTATTCTGTTCTTATGGAATCGAACGGCGTAAGCGAGACAACCTTCAAGCAGTATATGGAGGATTCGTATCTTGCAGATGAATATTTTGAGCATCTGTACGGCGAGGGCGGCGAAAAAGAAATTGCCGCAGATAAGCTTAATGGACAGCTTGCAGATAACTATGTGCTTGTTAACAAATTAGAGGTCGATTTTAGCAGTCTAAAAGAAGACGAAAGAGCAGACAAACGCAATCAATTTACCGCATATGAAAAAGATCTTAAAGCTGGTAGCAAAACCTTCGAAGAAATTTATCTTGCATATAACGAGATTTCTACCGAAGAACATAAACACGACGAGCCTGACGAGGGCGAGTCTGCGCCACAGGACTATCATGCAACTGTTTTAGGCAATGAAGATACCAGCTATGCATCCGACCATTTTGAAACCGCAAAGACAATGACCGTTGGCGAAGTAAAGCTTATAACACTTGAAGATGACAAAGGGCTTGTACTACTGGTTAAAAAAGATATAGCGGCTGACCCGTATTATATCAAAGAATTTGACAGTATGCTTCGTCAGGATATAGTTGGCGACGATTACACCGATGACCTTGCCGACTACGGTAACGAGCTTAAATGTGATGTAAACACATCATCTACAAAACAATTTAAGGTTAAAAAGATAGTTTATCCTGAAACTGCCACCGCTTATTAATTCATAATTTACAACGTATAATGATTATATAATTAAACCTCTGCTTTTAGAATAAAGCAGAGGTTTATTGTTTAGTATTTAAGTTTATGCATTTATAAGAGTGTATTCGCCGCTTGATAGAGGCTTTTCACGACTTCCATCCTCAAAGCAATAATTGTTCTGAGGTGCGATAACACCTGTCATGCCGTCGGGCACGTTTACTGTAAGGGTAACCTTTCCGTCACACCTTACCCAAGAAGTTTCAATCCTACCGTAGTCGCTGTCATAGTAAGCGGCGGCATCATCAAGTGCGTCCACAATATGAGGCTTGATATCCACACGGCTCAGGTCGGTCGCATTCGGGTTATAGTCAAGACCTGTTAGCACCTTTACAAACCAAGCGGTAATGTCACCCCAGAAATGATGGTTGATGGAGTCAACGGGTTCACGCGTAAAGCGCTCCAACAAGGTGTTAAGGCCGAGCTCGACAATATATCCGTAAGAGGGGAAATCGGGACGGATGATCATTTTAAGGGCCAGATCAGCGTGTCCAAAGTCTGATAACACGTGGAAAATCACCCTTGCACCCAAAACACCTAAATCCATATGGTCGTCAGCCGCTTTTATAAAGTCGAGCAGACGTTTAAATGCTTTTGGTTTTTCATCGGTTGTAAATACATTATAATAAATTGCCATCGCTTGACAGGTTTGACATTCGCCGTGTACGGTCATAGTGTCAAAATCGATGAGGCTTGCGCGGAAAGCATCGCGGTATTGCTGAGCAATAGTGCGTGCAAATTCGGCCTGTGGTTTCATATCGACCGCATCAAACAAAACAGCCATTTTATCCGCGATATCAATAGCCATAATTGTATCGGTAACAATAAGCGGCGCCTTGATTTCTTCATACCGTTCTCCAACCGGACACCAGTCGCCAAGTCCAATACTAAGCAAGCCGTTTTCGTCGTTTCGGGTAGTAAGATAGTGCAGATATTTTATAAATGCGGTAGAGCTTTCGAGGATAATTTGTTTATCGCCACGGTATTTGTAGCTAAAATACGGCAGGTATACCAGAACGCAATCCCAAGCAGGACCGTTTCCCCAATCAAAACCCCATCCGCCTGTGGGAACAATACCAGGTAGAGCACCGTGCTGGTTTTGTGCCTTGCATATGTTGCGCAGCCACTCGCGATAGCTTGTAGTTGCGTCTACTTTGAGTAGTGTCTGTTCTGCAGACAGCGCTGCGTCGGCTGTCCAGCCGTTCTTTTCGCGCTGTGGGCAATCGGTGGGAAAGTAATAAAAATTTGCAAGGTCAGAGCGCAGTGTCATATCATACAAAGCGGTAAGCGTCTTATCACTTGTAGTGAAATTACCGCAGGATTTAAGGTCTGAATTCATAACAAGATATGTAAGCAGTTCATCTGTTGCCTGTTCCTCGGTAATGCCCGTTACGGTTACATACTGAAAACCGTGATAGGTAAACGAGGGTGTGTAGGTTTCTATTGCTTCGCCTTTACAGGTATATATATCTTTGTGAACATATTTTTTATCAAATGGCCAATGAACGCCGTTTTCATTGTAAGGGAACCAAATGTTTTCGATATCCATTTTGCCATCAATTAGCAACTCGCCGTGTTGCAGTTCTATACGCTGACCCTTTTTACCCTTGATGTTAAGTCGGCAAACACCTGCGCAGTTTTGACCAAAGTCGTAAAGATAACCGTCATTAACCCTTGTAATGCTTATGGGTTTAAGTTCTTTTGTTACAACAATAGGTTCAGCCTCGCAAACACGTATTTCGCCGCGTGGCGTAGGGGCAGGCAGGGCATTAACCCACGCGCTATCGTCAAAACCGATATTGTTCCAGCCGTCAAGTTCTAAATTAGCGTCATAATGCTCGCCGTAGCGATAATCGTCAAATGTAATAGGGGATGATGTGGTCTTAAAACTTTCATCGCTTTCTATAGTTACGTCGCCGCAAGTAAGCTGTAACGCAAACTGAGGTGCGGCACGGAAGGATGCTTCGTTAAAAAACCACACCCAACCACCGGGGTTGTTGACAAAACCGTTGCCAAGCACTACGCCGATAACATTTTCACCGGCATTAAGCTTTACGGTGTAGTTATCTTGATAGACTATGTCATCAGGGTTATTGATATATGGTGCCAAAGCTCCTTTTGTAATGTCTTCACCGTTTATAAAAAGCTTATAAAAACCGCAGACAGCAATTTTTATTTGTGCGTCTGCGGCTGTGTTTACGGTGAAAACTTTTCTAAAATACGGTGCCGCAACAAATTTTTCCGGAGTGTTAAATTCATTTGTGGCTTTAATAAAGCATTTTGAAAAGTTCATAATTTACACCTACTATATTAAATTATTTCAAAACTGTGTATGCGATAAAAAGAGCCACCCTTTTCGATTTTCTCGATACCCTCTTTTTCGATAAGGTTTTGCGTAGTGTCTACCATATCGGTAATGCCACACCAAGGCTCAATGCACACGTAGGGTGCGCCCGGCACAGTCCATATAAGCAAATAATCAAAACCATCGAAATCCACCTTAATCTTTTGGTCGGTGGTCTTGTTGCGCAAAACAACACTGCGTGAGTTAAGGTTTTTGAAGATGAGGCAATCGTTTTCAAAAAGAGATTTATCAAGCGCGAGAACATTGGTGTTCTCGCCATAACTTTTTGTTTTATACGAAAGCAGTGGACCTTCAAGTTGGTAAGCATCAAGGTTTTCCGCTTTTTCAAAAACAATTTCGTAATTTTTAATGCCCTCGGGGCAGAGGTATGCCTCATGCGCCCCGACAGAAAAATACATATCACCATCGGTAAGATTTTTAATGTTATATTCCACGTTGATTTTTTTGCCGATTAAGGTGTATGTAATTCTAAACTCGTACTCAAAGGGATAGTTATCTTTGGGACAGTTTTTAGAACTCAGCAAAAATGTAGCGCTATCGGGGTTGACTATCTCTACCTCGAATTCAGAGCGTCTTGCAAAACCGTGTTTTGGCATAGTATAGGTTTTGTTTTCATAAATATATTCGTCGTTTTTAAGTCCGCTGCAAATGGGAAACAGTACCGGTGAAGAACCTGTCCAAAAAGCGGGGTCGCCATACCATATATGTTCGCGACCGTCGCATTTAAGACTTTTAAGTTCTGCACCAATTTCGCTAAATGTAGCAGTTAGAAATTCATTTGAAATAGTAATCATAAAATTAGTCCTTAATAGAATTTACGATTTCACGCATTTTTGCTTCCTTGGCTTCCATATCGGCTACCAGTTTAAACTGTGTGCGGCAACGGTCAAGGTTGTGGTTTTCTCTATGTATCTTAAAGTAAACATCACCGTTAAGATAGTCGGCAAGAAAACGCACACCGCATTCAAGCGTCATAAGGTATGCGCCTGTTACAAGGCTGTCCTTTTCGGCGGGTGTTAAGAACTTGTTGGCGGTAGAAAGATAACCCTTTGCGAAAACTTCAAAAAGATGAAGGTCAACTTCAATCTTAGAAAGGTCGGTTTCGTCTTCGGCTCCCGTTGAAGCTCCAAAACGGATACTGTCGCCAAAGTCGTAAGCTGCAGCGCCGGGCATAATTGTATCAAGGTCGATAACGCACTTTGCCTTTCCTGTAGCATCGTCAATAAGAATATTGTTAAGCTTGGTATCGTTGTGTGTTACGCGGTAGGGGATTTCGCCGCTTTCAAGCTTAGCGGTGATTGCATCTGCCTTACATTCGCGAGCAAGAACAAAGTCGATTTCCGCCTGCACGTCCTTTGCCCTGCCTGCTTTATCTTCGGCCAAAGCCTTTTTAAAATCGGCAAAACGGCTGGGTGTGTTGTGGAAATTAGGGATTGTTTCGTGCAATTTTTCTGCAGGATATTCTGCCAGCATCTGCTGAAATTCACCAAAAGCTAAACCGCAGGTGTAAAAATCTTGGTCGTTTTCAATCTGCTGATAAGCAGTTGCCTTTTCAATAAATTTATAAACGCGCCAGTAATTATTAAATTCGTCAAGATAAATATTCTTGCCGTCAAGAGTCGGGATAACGGTTAAAGTGCCGTCTTCTTCTACCTTGTTGCGCAGAAAAGATGTAACGCCCGCAATGTTTTCCATAAGCTCATCGGGGTTTTTGAAAACATAGTTATTAATCTTTTGCATAAGATTTTTAGTTTCCGTACCGTTCGCTGATTTATGTATAGCAAGCCACGTAGAATTTATGTGACCGCTACCGTAAGGTTCAATACTGGTGATTTCGTCAGAGTTAAATTGTTTTGCCGCAAGGATTGCAATTTCTCTATCAGTCATTTTAAAGTACCTCGTTTTTAAAATTAATTTTCACTGTAAATAACAGTTACGTCGGGGTGAAGCTGTAAAATGGATGCAGGAACCTGAGGGGTAATAGGACCAAAGAATGCCTTCTCAAGTATTTCTTTCTTGTTGGCGCCGTTGGCAACAAGAAGCACTTTTTTAGCATTCATAATAGCGCCCATACCCATTGTAATTGCTTTCTTGGGAACGTCGTCAATTGACTCAAAGAAACGTGCGTTTGCTTCGATTGTTGATTCGTGTAGGTCTACCACGTGTGTCTCTTTTACAAAAACATCTGCAGGTTCGTTAAAACCGATGTGACCGTCAAGACCAATGCCAAGAAGCTGAAGGTCGATACCGCCAAGGTCAGCAATGTGCTTGTCATAAGCTGCGCCCTCAGCCTCAAGGTCACCCGAAATACCGCTTGGTACAGCAGTATGGTTTTTATCAATATTTACGTGGTCAAAAAGGTTGGTGTTCATAAAGTAGCGATAGCTCTGGTCGTGGCTGCCGTCAAGACCAACATATTCGTCAAGATTTACAGAAGTAACGGTAGAAAAATCAAGCTCTCCAGCGTTGCACTTTTCAATAAGCTTTTTATAGGTGCCAACAGGTGAAGAACCGGTTGCAAGGCCTAAAACACAGTTGGGCTTCATAATAATTTGTGAAGCAATGATGTTTGCTGCTTTAATGCTTAATTCGTCATAACTTTTTACTGTGATAAAATTCATAATAAAATTCCTCCCGAATTTTTTGGCGTAACACATTTATCGTTGCGTACCATATCTATTATATTATAAGTATATCCATACAAAAAGTCAAACAAAATTCCTTTTTTTGTAAAAGAAAAAACAAGCCTTGCAAAAAACACAAGGCCTGTAAAAAAGACTCCGCGAAAAATCGCAGAGTCTTGGAAGTTTGCAAAAACGATTAACGTTTTGAGAACTGTGGTGCACGACGTGCGCCCTTGAGACCGTATTTCTTTCTTTCCTTCATACGTGGGTCACGTGTGAGGAAACCAGCCTTCTTAAGCTCGGGACGAAGCTCAGCATCTGCCTGTAAAAGAGCACGTGCAATACCGTGGCGGATTGCGCCTGCCTGACCGGTAACGCCGCCGCCTGCAACGCGGCATACGATATCAAACTTGTCAGCGTTTTCGGTAAGAACGAGTGGCTGACGAACGATAACCTTTAAGGTTTCAAGACCAAAGTAATCATCAATATCTCTTTCGTTGATAGTGATTTTACCTGTACCCTGGTATACTCTAACACGGGCAACAGAACTCTTTCTTCTGCCGGTGCCGTAAAAATATGGCTTTCCTTCAAACATCTTTTCTGTCTCCCTTCTTAGAATTCATACTTTTCAGGTTTTTGTGCTACCTGAACGTAATTTTCGCCTGCATAGATATGAAGACGAGTAAGCGCCTTGCGACCGATTGTAGTATCGGGAACCATACCCTTAACTGCAAGTTCCATAGCAAGCTCGGGACGGGTGTTCATAAGGGTTGAATATTTAACCTCTTTAAGACCGCCAATCCAGCCTGTATGACGACGATAGTATTTGTTTTCTAACTTTTTGCCTGTTAAAACTGCCTTGTCAGCATTGATTACGATAACGTGATCGCCACAGTCAACGTGAGGTGTGAAGCTGGGCTTAAGTTTACCGCGGAGCAAATCAGCAACACGAGCAGCTGTACGACCGAGAGGACGATTAGCAGCGTCTACGATGTACCATTTGCGCTGAACCTCGGCAGGTTTTGCCATAAATGTTTTTGACATAACCAAAACCTCCAAATTAAATTTCATTTTTTAGTGCCCGAATATAATACCACAGCAAAAATGCTTTGTCAACACTAAATTTTGAAAATTTTAATTTAAAAAACAAAATCTCGTTTTTTCTCTCTTTTCCTCGTTTTTTCTCAAGAATGCTCACTTATGATTTTTAAAAATATTAATTTAATGTGTGAGAAGCAACATAGCAATAAACAGAAAAGTTATCACCCATGAGCTTGCAAGTAGTATAAAGTGTGTCGGTATTTTCAAAAGCCTTTATAGGACTGATAAAATTATATTAAGTTATGCTTTATTAACTTTATAAAAATTGGCTTGAAGCGTGATGCCTCAAGCCAATTTCTATTCTTCTACATTAAACTTTTTGCCTAAAACCTTAAACAAATATGAAATCGAAAGGCCGGTTGCAATAGCCACAATGCTTAGTATCCAATTAAGTGCGCCCTGCGGTAGTCCCGGAAAAATGCTTACAATAGAGCCTGACATAAACCCAAGCACCATTAGAAATCCAAGGCTATGATACTTTTTAAATACAGTTTTAGTAATATTCGAAAACAGCACCATACCGACAAGAAATGCTAATACCACGGTACCAACGGTAAGTGCTTCGCCAAACCACGAAGGCGTAAACCAACGGTCAGGCGACATCAGACCTGTAGCGAGGGAGAGCAGAGGTTCATAAATGCCAAACATCATAAGCAGCATCGAAATGCTCATACCCGGCACCATACTCATCATACCTGCAATTGCGCCGCATGCTGGCAGATATATTTTCATAGCGGTGCTTGCTGTATTTGCGGTATCAATCGCAATTGCAAAATTCGATTTTGCCAAAATACCAATGGTAAGAGCAAAGGCGAAAGCCAATGCTGTGCCAACAAAATATCTTTTCTTTATAGGCTCCCCACGCGCTTCATCAATTACGGTTGGCACACTGCCGGCTATTAGGCTCATAAACAACAAGTATGCCGGTACCGTATAATTTTCAAACAGAAAATCAAGCGCGTGTAATAACAAAAGCACACTTATGACGGCGCCCAACCCCATCGGTAGCAGAAACATAAAATTCTTTTTAAAATTTTTAAACGGATTTGAGATAATATTAATCAAATCATCATATATACCCATCATAACAGCCATAATGCTGCCGCTGATTCCGGGCGCAATAACGCTTATGCCTAAAAATGCACCGCACAGCATACGGTAAAAAAAGTTGTTTGCATTTGACATGTTCATCGTGATACCTCTATACCAGTGTACTATTGCTTGCAACACCAAAAATCTCTTTCAGATAATCGCTTGTGGAAATCCCCATTGTCATTGGCTTTAAAATTATAAGATAAACAA
Organism: Acutalibacteraceae bacterium; assembly: GCA_045602525.1. Lineage (GTDB taxonomy): Bacteria > Bacillota > Clostridia > Oscillospirales > Acutalibacteraceae > UBA737. The sequence goes on along the minus strand of JAZSBS010000128.1, from coordinate 20,615 downwards.
GGGCAAGAATTGCAAGCAATAACAAAAGAACCAATATTACTATGGTTATGTTCATACTGCGCATATTGTTCCTGCTTTTTTGAATTTTTCCTGTTTCGTCGGTCTCGCGCGAGGATATAAACATACTATCACTCTGTGATGGTTTGTAAGGCTCGCTGTAGTGTGAATTTATATCTTCGGGCTTTTCTATTTCGGTATACATAGTGTTGTATGTATCATCAAAAACAGGCGCAGCCTCCAAAGATGAAGTTTCGTTTTCGTCGGTATCAAGCTCGGGCTCGTCGTCCATTATAAATTCAATGTTGTGTTCATTCGAAAAATCAGTTACCGCAGAGTCGTCATCGGTATATTCTTCGTCATAGTCGTCTTGGATTAAATAGTTTTCCTCCTCACCTATTGCTGTTTCAAAAACAGGAGCGGGATCTGCAGGCTGCGGTGACAAAGAGGAGCTTTTTGTAGGGATATAGCTTATCTCTTCTATATAAGGATGGATAAGGTTTTGCATTATTGCTTTTCTGAAAGCCTTGTTTTCGGTGAGCAAAATAATTGTTTGCGGTCCGCTCTCGATTATGCAACCTCCAAAATATCCGTTTGGCGTTACAAGTGGAGTAGAACCGTTTATTATATGTATGGGCTCGTCACCGTTTATGCCATAGGTTTTATTATCACAAAGGGTAAGATCGTTGCCAATGGCTGTAGCAACTGTGGAAATCAGACCGTCGGAGTTAAAAAGCGGTCCGCATGAAATTATTACGCGGCTGCGCGCTACGCCGCGAGCAAGAGCCTTTACAAAACTTTTTTTGTCGGTTGTTTTATCGCTGAGCAGTCTCATTCTGCAACAACCACAAAGATTAAATTCCATTTCAAAATCGGATGCTGTTAAATGATAAATGACGTCCACCTTTAAATTTTGTACCATTTTCATTCCCTTTCTGTTTTTTGTAGCTTAGGTCTGAATGTAGTTAGTCTAATAAGGGTATTCAAGACCGCGTGTAGTGTACCATATTTTTGGATATTTGATTTGTGGATTTACTGCGGCGTCACTAACCTCGGTATGCGCAGCATTCCACTCATCTGTTTTTTTTGCCATTACTACAAGTCGTGCGCCGTCAAAGTCATCGGCAATCGTCACAAGGGTAAGAATATCGTCGCCGTATTCTGCTTTAACGGTAGTATCTATCAGACTGCGAGAATAACTTTCCTTAATCCAACTGTCAAACTCGGAATTATCTGCAAAATAGCTTTTGTATGGTTTATACACCTTGCTGTTGTCATCGACTGACGACGAAACAAGCATCACAGCAAAAATTATATAGGTTTCAACTTCTTCGCTGTAATAAAGATTTATGCACGGATTTTGCTTATAAAAATTAAGATTACGGTATTTTTTAAGCGAACCAAACATTGTGCCATCCTTCATATTGTTGCCAAAAATCACAATGTTGCGGTCACCACCCGTGCGTTCAAAGCTGTCATTTGCTGATAAGAACAGTGCACCATAGCGACTTTTTTTGCCAAGTTGATTATGGTTTATATAAAATGTGTCGTCGTTGCCCTGACACACAGCGCAGTTAATGCCCGCGCCTTCAATTTTAATCCAGCCTTTTATATCCCTATTTTTTTGGCTAAGGGTTTTTATTGCTTCGCCGCTTTGACCCGATTGAAACACGGTCGCGGCGTTTGCCAACAAGCTTTTATGCGCATTGCTTTGCAAAAAGAAGTTACCTACTAAAACCGATGACAAAACAAGAGATATTATAAGTACGGCTATTATTATTTTAAAATGTAGCGAAAGCGTTTTTTGGTTGATGTTGTTGGTATCGGATGCCGTAACATAAACGCTTTTGCTGAAATCAAAAAACTTTTTTGAATGCTTACTTGCCATATTTATCCCATTCTATAAAAATTTATTCTATATATGAATATTCTATTCCTGCTATAGCGCGTTCGATAAGAGGCTCTATATCCAGATTTTTTTCAGCTTCCTCGCACTGACCCTTTTTAGGTTTTGTGTGCGGATGCTTTGGTGTGAAGACTGTACAACAGTCTTCATAAGGTAAGATGGATATATCAAAAGCATCTATTTTTTTGGAGATTGCAATTATTTCTTCCTTGTCCATACCAACAAGTGGACGAAGCACCGGCATATTACATACTTCATCTGTAGCGGCAATAGCGGGCAAGGTTTGACTTGCAACCTGACCGAGACTTTCGCCTGTAATAAGACCTAAACAGCCGTCAGCCTCTGACACGCGGCATGCAATACGCATCATCATTCTGCGCATTATGAGCGTAAAATAATCTTCGGGACAGTGCTTGCCTATTTCTTCCTGAATTTCGGTAAATGGTACTATCGCCAATTTAATAACTCCGCTGTAACGGGCTACCTTCGAAAGAAGGTCCCTTACCTTTTGCTCGGCGCGGATACTGGTATATGGTGGAGATGCAAAGTGAATGGCATTAAGAACAAGTCCGCGCTTGGCCATTGTGTATGCCGCCACGGGACTGTCAATACCGCCCGAAATCAGCACCTGAGCGCGACCTGCGGTACCCACAGGCAATCCGCCTGCACCCTTAATCTGACCCCCGCGGATATATGCGGCATAGTCACGCACCTCTACGGTAATGATTTCATCAGGATTATGAACATCAACGCGCAGATGCGGAAAGGCGCGAAGCAAGGCGCCGCCAACCTCGCGGCAAATTTCGGGAGATTTAAGCGGGAACGCCTTATCGGCGCGTTTTGCTTCAACCTTGAAGGTTTTTATACCTTTTAAGGTTTCTGCAAGATACTCGGGTGCTTTTGCTAAAATATCATTCATATCCTTATCGCAAACACATGCTCGGCTGAATGCGGCAATACCAAAAATTCTACCCATACGGTCAAGCGCTTCAGCAAAATCAAAGTCATCGTCCTGAGGCTTGATATATATGGTTGATTGCGCGCGTTCTACGCTAACCTTGCCCAAGTTTTTAAGTCGACGGCGTATAGTTGCCACCATTTTATCTTCAAAGTTACGGCGGTTCAGTCCTTTAAGCGACAACTCGCCATCTTTTATAAGTATAATTTCTTTCATTAATTTGACCTTCTTAACTTTTGTATAGCTGCTACGAGCGCCACCTTTAAAGTGTCGACGTCGTGCTTTGTGTTGTATCGTGAAAAGCTTATGCGTAAAGCGCTGTCTACTCGCTTCCTAGATAAACCCATTTCATTAAGCACATAACTGCCAACACCTTTAGCGCAGGCACTGCCCGAGGACACATATACACCATGAGCCTCAAGAAAATGAAGCAGTGTTTCAGAACGATAACCCTCCGCCGAAATATTAAGAACATAAGGAAGCACATCGTCGTCAGAGTTTATAGTGATAAACTTTGTTTCAAGCAGAGTATCCTTTGCGTAATTCCACAACTCTTTTTGCTTTTTGAGGTTTTCATTTATATTACCAAGCTCGTCAATTGCGCCCTTTAGTCCATATATAAGCGGCACGGCTTCTGTACCAGAGCGCATGGTTTTTTCTTGACCGCCGCCTGTAACAAGCGGCTTTATGGTAACGCCTTTTTTTATATAAAGAATGCCAACGCCCTTAGGACCGTGTATTTTATGACCACTGGCAGAAAATAAGTCAACACCAAGCTCATAGAGATTTATCGACATTTTGCCAAGTGCTTGTACACCGTCGCAATGCAGCAGTGCGGGCGCGCCGGATTGTTTTATAATTTGTGACGCTTGCTTTATGGGCTGTATGGCGCCCGTTTCGTTGTTTACAAGCATTACGCTTACAAGAATAGTATCTTTATTTATAGCGTTTTTTAAATCATCAACAGAAACGACGCCATTTGCTTGCGGCTTCAAATATATTATCTCAAATCCGTCTTCTTCAAGGCGTTTTACGGTTTCTAAAACAGATGGGTGCTCGATGGATGTAGTTACTATTCTTTTGCCGCGTTTTTTTCGCGCCCTGGCGGCACCTAAAATAGCAGTGTTATTACTTTCTGTACCGGACCCCGTGAAAAACATTTCGTCTTCGCGGCATTTTAAAAGGGTTGCAGCTGCCTTTCGAGTGTCGTCAACCAACAGTTGTGCCTTAAAGCCTAAATCGTAAAGACTTGACGGGTTGCCCCAGGTGTCAGAAAGGGCGAAGTTAATGTTTTGAATGGATTTTTCACAAGGCGCAGTTGTTGCGCTGTTGTCTAAGTATACAATTTTTCTCAAAACATATCACCCCATTTTTCTTTAATCAATATCATTATACAGTATATTTAAAAAATAAACAATACTAAATGTATTAATTTTCACAGAAAAATTTTTATGTAAACCCTTGAAATGAAGATGCGAAGACAGTATAATATTAGATATGAATTTATTTGGGGGATTTTTTATGTTTAAGAAAATTTTAGCGGCTGGTTTTGCCGCATTAATGATATTTGCCGTTGGTTGTGATCAAAATGTAGTTTATGATAATCTTTCCGATTACGAAAGCCAACCGCCTGTTGTAGAAAACACAGCCGATCTTAGCGTAAATCCACTTACGGGCGTTGCAGAATTTGAGGATACAGCCAAGGCAAAGCAAAGACCGATCGCTATTATGGTGGAAAACTCATCAGTTTCTATGCCCGTTCAAACGGGACTTTCAAAAGCTGACGTTATTTACGAAACCGAGGTGGAGGGTGGTATAACGCGCCTTATGGCTGTGTACCAGGATATATCTGACCTTGACAAAATAGGCAATGTACGTTCTGCGCGTTACCCTTATGTTGACTTGGCACTTGGACACAATGCGGTTTATATTCACTGCGGTCAGGATCCGACATATTGCGCACCGCATCTTAAGGATATAGACGACCTTAGTATAGATACCAATTCAAAAGGTGCAAAAAGAATTGCAAACGGTCTTAAAAGCGAGCACACGCTTTATGCAATTGCAGGCGATTTATGGGAAAGCATAAATGAAAAATTTGAAACAACCGTTTCTTCGGTTGCGCCATGGGTGAGCTTTACCGAGAAAGCTTTAACGCTTGACGGAGGTTCGGCTACAAGCGTCTCTGTTCCGTTCCCGGCAACCACAACAAGATTTACATACGATCAGGCAAGCGGTCTTTATACAAGACTTATCGGTTCAAACGTGCAAACCGATTACTACACCAAAGAAACAACTCAGGTTAAAAATGTGTTTGTTTTGTTGACGAGCATTTCAAATTATCCCGACGGCAAGCACCGCAAGGTAGCGCTTGATAGTGGCGACGGTTACTACATCACAAACGGAACCGTTCAGTTTATTAAATGGTCAAAGGGTTCTGCAACAAACGGTTTTAAATTTACCGACACCGAAGGAAAAGAGATAGAAGTGAGCGTGGGTAAATCTTGGGTTTGCATTGCAAGCAAAAACACCTGCAACCCAACTTTTGAGTAAGGTGATAATATGATACAACGCGAAATAAAAAAACTTATCTGCTACGGACTTGAAAAGGGCCTTTTTACCCACCGTGATGAACTTTATGTAACAAATTTACTGGTAGATGCTTTGGCGCTTTCTGAGTTTGACTGTGATGAAATTTTCAGCGATGTTGATTTAGAGTCTACTCTTGCCGCAATTCTCGAATTTGCAGTAGAAAAAGGTATTATCGAGGATAACATCACCGCGCGCGATTTGTTTGATACAAAGCTGATGGGTCTTATGATGCCGCGACCATCGGAGGTTGAGTTTGAATTTTTTACTCGATACAACGTATCGCCCGAGGCGGCTACCGACTACTATCACAAGCTATCAAAGGACAGCGATTATATACGTACATATCGTATTGCAAAGGATATAAAATGGATATCCCCCACAGAATACGGCGACCTTGATATAACCATAAACCTTTCTAAGCCTGAAAAGAGCTTAAAAGAAATTATGGCGGCAAAAAACGCGCCGCAGTCGGGATATCCCAAATGTCTGCTTTGCAAGGAGTGCGAAGGTTATGCCGGCAGACTTAACTTTCCTGCACGTCAAAATCACCGCATAATACCACTGCGTCTTACTGATGAAAATTGGTTTATGCAGTATTCTCCATATGTTTATTATCCCGAGCACTGCATAGTGTTTAACGGTGAGCATACACCTATGATAGTAGACCGCAAGGCTTTTTGCAAACTGTTTGATTTCGTGAAAATGTTTCCACATTATTTTATAGGCTCTAATGCTGGATTACCCATTGTTGGCGGCTCGATACTCAGTCACGAGCATTTTCAGGGCGGTCGCTACACATTTGCTATGGAAAAGGCGCCCATTGAAAAACCGATAGTATTTAAAGGCTATGAGGATGTTACGGCGGGTATTGTTAAGTGGCCAATGTCTGTAATCAGACTTACTGCTGACAGCGCAGAAAGGGTTATTGACCTTGCCGATAAAATCTTTACCACTTGGCAGGGTTATACCGATGAAAGCGTATTCGTATTTGCCGAAACCGACGGCGAGCCGCATAATGCCGCAACACCGATTGTCCGTATGCGCGATGATAGGTATGAGCTTGATTTGGTGCTTCGTAACAACATCACGACAGACGAGCATCCTCTTGGAGTTTTTCATCCACATGCAGAGCTTCATCACATAAAGAAAGAAAATATTGGTCTTATCGAGGTTATGGGGTTGGCAGTGCTTCCTGCGCGTCTTAAAGACGAAATGGCAATTCTTACCGACGCTATGCTAAAGGGCGAGGATATTCGCGCTATCGAAAGCATCGAAAAGCACGCCGACTGGGCTGATGAAATTAGACTCAAATATGATGACATCAACGCCGACAATATCGACAAAATTTTAAAAGATGAAATTGGTATTGTTTTCTCTAAAGTATTAGAAGATGCGGGCGTATTTAAACGCGACGAAAAAGGTCAAAACGCGTTTATGAAATTTATAGAACATGTAAATAATTAAACAAAAAGCAAGGCTTTATAGGGCCTTGCTTTTTGTTTTAACTGCAAAACACATGTCTGCCAATTGTCGTTATAACAGGTCTGCCGAATATCCACTTATTTGTTGCAACGGCAGGATTATAGTAATATATCGCACCTCCGCTCGGGTCCAAACCGTTCAGCGCGTCGCGCGCGGCAGAATATGCCGAGTCTTCGATGGGTTCGTAAAACTGTCCGTCATATAGACACGAAAAGGCACCGTTCTGATACACCACCCCCGACACTGTATCGGGAAAAGACGGGTGCTCTGCGCGGTTAAGAACCACAGCGCCCACAGCCACCTGACCCAAGTATGTTTCACCTCTCGCTTCGGCAGATATTATGCGTGCGAGCAATTCATAATCGGCAGAATTATAAGAACTGCCGCTGCTTATTCCTATCGCCGCAAGTGTTTTGCTACCGACTATACCATCAGCGACAAGACCGTTTGCTTTTTGAAATTTAATTACAGCATTACGTGTTGCTGTTCCAAAAATACCGTCTACCGAGCCGTTATAGTATCCCCAATCTTTAAGCGCGCTTTGAATCTGACTGACCTCACTGCCCGTAGAACCCATTTTTGAAAGCGCATTCACCGTGCCGCACAACAGACAAAAAAGAACAAAAACAGTAATCATAATTTTAAATGGTCTGTTCATAATATTTACCTCCAAAATAAGTGTTCCCAAAAAATATGCTAATATTATGATGAGGTGTCGTAACAAAAGTTTTGTTGCGATACCTCATCATATTTGTTAAATCTTCTTTTTTAAAAGACAAAAAAACATTTTTTGCGCAGTGTTGGTTTGACAAAAAAATTTTGACTGTGGGGATATAATAAAATGGTGAATTTATCTCTGTAAAGAAGTTAAAAGGAGAGACGATAAAATGAAGGATTTGGTTACGAGTATGCAAAAAAACATATCCGAAAAAAATGTCGCCGATATATCTGCAATAAGCCTACATATTCTGGCGGCTTTTTTAGGATTTATTGTTGCGCGCGCAACAATTTTTGAAAGTATGATGCCCTTTGGTTTGATTTTTGTGGGAGGTTGCACTGCGGTGTTCTTACCAAGCACAGCGATAGGGGCGTTTTTAGGATATTTTATTCCCGCGACATCTTCGGGCGGCTTCAGGTATATTGCCGCAATGCTTGCGGTACTTGCCTTAAGATTGCTTTTGTCGGGATATAAAAAGCTGTGTGCCAACGCTGTTTTTCTGGGGGCTGCAACCGTTCTTTCAAATCTGGTGACAGGCGTGGTAGTGTATAGCGGAATACCGATTGATGCCATAAAACTTGCGGCGGAATGCATAGTGGTTTTTTGTGCGGTTTTTGTTGTGCATAACGCGTTTAGAGCTTTGTCAAAGGAAGGCTTTGGGTTTTCCGATGATGAATTTGTCTGCCTTATAGGAACTGTTGTCATAATTCTTATGGGTGCATTCGGCCTTTCGGTGTTTGGAATATCTTTGGGACGCGTATTTGGTGTTGTTTTGATACTTGTTGCCGCCAAATACGGAGGTATTATGCCAGGTAGCGCCTGTGGCATAGCTCTATCTCTTGCCTGTGCTTTAACCAATTCGTTTGAGGGAGGCTTTGGTGTCTATGCTTTTGCGGGTCTCGCAGCAGGACTTTTTTTAGGTCTTGGCAAATTCGCGCAAGCAATATCAATGGTTGCTATGGGTATAATAGGGCTTGCGTTTATGCGCTTTAGCGAAGGGTCGGGTAGTTTTATTACCGAAATACTTATAGGCTCGGCAATATTTGTTGTTATACCACGTTCAATAGGCATACATTTAGGCAAGCTTTTTTATCGCAGTCCAAAGTTAAACACCCAAAGCGGTACGGTAAAAGCGGTATCTTTGCGTCTTGCTCTTGCGTCAGATGCGCTAAAGGATGTGTCTAGTACGGTGTGTCAGGTATCACAGGAATTGGGTAAAATAAATGCGCCCGATTTTAAAACTGTGATTAGCTTTATAGAACAGGATGCTTGTATGGGGTGTAAACTGCGCCTTCATTGCTGGGAAAATAAAAACGCACAAACATTCGATGCTATAATGCAGATGATAAATTGTATAAAGGGCGGCGATATTGTTCCCGACGCACCCGCCTTAGCAGAATTTCGCGGCAGATGTCTTAGGGTAAAACGGATGGAGGATACAGTAAAATACCGATATTCTCAGTACGCATCAATGTTAGCGGCAGAAAACCGTATTGAAGAGGTGCGTCAGATTGTGTCCGAGCAGTTTGAGGGAATTTCGGATATGTTGCAAGAACTTGTACAGGATTTGTCGGGAGAGGAGCATTTTAACGGTCGTGCGGCGACAGCCTGTGCGGCGGCACTAAAAAATATAGGAATACGTACTCAGGAATGCTGTGCTAAAATTGATAAATTTGGCAGAATGTCGTTGGAAATTAAAGTAAAATCGAACGAAAATACTGTTTTAAACCGCTTGCAGATTATGAAAATTTTGTCTCTTGCGTGCGAACGCGATTTTGATATACCGAATATAACAAAAATAGGCGATAGTACGGTTATAACCGTAAACGAGCACGCAAGTTATAGGATAGATATAGGAGTCGGGCAACACCCTGCTGTGGCAGGATCAATTTGTGGTGATTCCTGCAGATATTTTAACGACGGAAAGGGACACTTTGTTATGGTGCTTAGCGATGGAATGGGCACAGGCGGCAGAGCGGCGGTTGACGGCGCAATGGCATCCGGACTTATGGCGCGTCTTCTTAAGGCAGGATTTGGATATGACTGCTCGCTAAAAATACTTAATTCGTCTATGCTGTTTAAATCAAGTGACGAGTCACTTGCCACGATGGATATTGCAAGCATAGACCTTTTTACAGGTAATACCGAGCTTTATAAAGCGGGCGCGGCCCCGACACTTGTAAGAAGAAACGGTCACTCGGGCAGAGCCGAAAGCAACAGCTTGCCCATTGGTATTTTAAAAGAGGTTTCTTTTGACAGAGCGGGAATACGACTTCGGCAAAAAGATATTTTATTGCTTGTGTCTGATGGAGTTACATTTGACGGTACGGAATGGATACGCGAAGAGCTTGATAGCTGGGGTGACGGTGGCGCTCAGGATCTTGCAGAACACATCTGTGACTGCGCACGACGCAGATATACCAATACCCGCCCCGATGATATAACCGTTATGGCAGCGATAATCGAAAAGACGCCGGCATAAAAGGCAAGGCTTACGAATTTTAAAAATTTTTCAAGTATAAAACAAAGCCCGCAGTTATCTGCGGGCTTTGTTTTATGTTATTGTATTAAACCAGTACATTACATCCTCGTATTCGCCAAGAACGATTGCGCTGTTTTCTTCTATATCATCCAGAATAACGGGAGAGGTAAGCACTTCACCGTCTATAGTGATACTTAAAACTGTATCCTTCTTTTTTAATCCCTTTTTAAATTTCCTTAATCCGTCATTAGTAAGTCGGAGTTCAAGATATCTGTTTTTTTCTTCTTGATAGGTTACAAGCACCTTTTCAATATCTTGATTTTCAAGCCATACCGTTCCTTCGCCGTCAACAATTTTAAATTCTATGTCACTAAGCAGCTGCTTTTCGGCAAGCTCCAATATTCTGAATTCGTCAGAAACGGTATCTTTTTCGCCGCACGCAACAAAGGTCAGAGTAAGCAGAAGGCATATTAAAATGCAAAGAAATCTTTTCATTGTGATTACCATCCTTTTAGTGATACTAAAAGTATAATAACACAATTTTAGCTTGATATCAACAACCAAATTATCGACAAGCAATATAAAAAGCGCGGTTTCCCGCGCTTTTTATACTAATCCCTGCTCTTGTCAGCAGATATAACCTCTCCGGTTTCGGCGTTGATGTCATAATCGTATTCGGTGTTGCCCGAATTAAAGTCAACCTCATAAATAAGCTTGCCGTTGTCACGATCAAGGTCGACATCAATATCGCTGACCTGTGATTCTTCAAGCCCTGCGTGGCTAAGTGCCGCATCCTTTGCATCGTTGGCGGTAATGCCAGCCATAAGGTTCATCGATTTTTCATCTTTTTTCACAGCCGACTCGGTATCATCTGTTACACGGTCTGCTGCGTTTTCCGCTCCGCTTATAACAGAATCACCTATTGACTCTGCGTCGCTTGTGATGTCGTTCATAGCCCTACCGCAGGCGGTAAACAATAAAGAAAGAATTAGAGCAAGTGCTAAAATTAATATTTTTTTCATTTTAATTTCCTCCCATAATATTATTGACGCTTATAATCAAAAAAATACGAAAAATTTTCCCTATTATTTTTGCCAAATAACAAGTTTTATTATCAGCCATACAATTTTTATGCATACCGTGCTTTTTACCAATGCGCATACAAAAAACAGCCAAAAACCAAAGCCATCAAGGCGCGTAAAAAGGCTTCCTGAAGAAATTATACCCATTGCTTTAAAATACGGGTATTCTTGATTAGCGGACGTGCCCAAAGTTAGTACCAATTGTAACAGACATATAGCTGTTGCAAAAAAACCGAGCGATGCACCTATAGTTATTTGCTTTGCGCATGCGTTTTCTTTTGTGAGTACCATAAAAGCTGAAATGCAAATTACAGGTAAAAAAAGCCTTAAAAATTCTAATATACCGTTTGATAGGTTTAATGTTTGAACAGCATCAGATTTAAACAAGGTAAAGTCAAAGCTTTTTATTCCACCGATAAAAACAAGCGCTATAGCGAAAACGCTTATAACGGATGATAAAAGACAAAATTTATAAAGCGCGCTGTTGCTACAAATTACTAATGCCGATACTGGTATGACGAGGGCAACGCATATTAATATCGGGCTTGTTTGAGGTAGCTGAATGTTTGTCAAAAAACCTATATAACTGCGAATTGTGTCAAAAGCGCCAAAAGCGGCAAGGAAACCGACCAACAAGGCAATAGCATAAAAACAGACCTTGTGTTTTTTTGCAGGCAAAAACGCAAAATTTAAAAGTTTGCTGACAATTGTGATAATCAGCAGAGTCAAAACAGCAGAAATAAACAATGCCCAAAATGTGTTTTTAGACCCCGAAATTTTTGGCGTTAAAATTGCATTACCCATTATAAACAGCGCTGTCATAGCGGTAATATGAATATTATATGCCTTTTTATCCATAATGTCCTCCGTTTGCCGATGTAAGTTCTAATTTGCCGTTGGTAATATTTGCTGCAGGAATACTTACAACACCTTCGGACAGATCGTTGCGGTTGACCTGATAAAGCTGATTTGACAGTTTAATGTTATTGCGTTTTTCAAAATTTTTAATCAATCCGATAATATCATAGCCCAACACACCACTAGAGGTTTCGTTATTAAAAAGAGCGTTTATATCATTTGTTTTTATAAGATATATTCCGAAATTGGTTGAAGGTAGTTTTTGGTAAAAAATAATTACCGACTTAATTTGAGTATCATCCAGGGTGTCCGATATAATCATGGTGCCAAGGTGTTCGAAATAAAGTGGTTTTACAAGTTGTTTTTCAAGAATCAAAAAGGCTTCGTCGAAGCTTTTGCCTTTACCCTGCAGGGTTATTGTTTCAGAGGGCTTGTCCGATGTATCGGAAGAGGATATTGCCTCCAATGTAATCGAAAAATCGTTATCATCCTCGCTAAATCCGATAGCCGTAACAAGATATCCTCGGTCTATTTCTTTGTAACCTGTGCAACCGCATAGCAGAGAAAAAAACACAACCACCAGCAATAAGACGGATTTTTTCAATTCTTTTCGCCCTTTCGTATTTTGTTTTTATTGAACAAGGGACGGGTTTTCATAGAGTGCCAGGAAGTGCGGAAAAAACTATCTTTAAGGTGCGTAAAATCGGGTTTTGAAAACGACACGGTATAATCCACGCCGAAGGATTTAATACTAAATACTCTTACGACAAAAAGAGTTGCTGCAATCAAGTATCCGTAAAGGCCAAGCAACGCGCAGGCAATTACTATAAAAAGGCGCCAATAGAACACGGCGCCCATAAGACGTGGTACCATAAGCCCTGCTATTGCGCTGAATGATACTGCGATAAGCATAGGCGCACTTATAATTCCTGCCTCTACCGCCGCCTGACCTATAACCAGACCGCCGACAACGCTAAGGGCGTGTCCCAAATTTTGGGGCATACGTAGCCCTGCCTCTTTTAAAATTTCAAACGCAAAAATAAGTGCGATACACTCTATAACACTTGCAATTGGTACGCCTGCCCGCAGGCGAGATACCGTCAGCGCAAAATGAGTGGGCAGCAATTCAAAATGATGGGTAACAAGAGCCACAAACACTCCCGGCACACTGACGGTTATAAAAAAACATAACCAACGCAGCATTCTTGATAGCGATGCCAACAAAAAGTTTATATAATAATCCTCGTCTGACTGAAAGCTTTCTGAAAACAGATACGGCAGGGTAAGCACTACGGGTGTGCCGTCCACCACAAGCGCTATACGACCTTCCAGCAGCCGCGCCGCCACAATGTCGGGACGCTCGGTAGCACCTGTGGTTTTTAGCAGGCTGTATCGGCAGTCGCGTATATTTTCAGCAATATAATTACTGTCAAGTATGCCGTCAATATCTATTTTTGAAAGCCGTTTTTTTAATTCTTTAACGGTGCTTTCGTCTGCAAGTGAGCCAAGATAGCAAATAAATACAGGCGTGTCGCTTCTTCTGCCAATACGCATAAGCTCTATGCAAAGGTCGGGGGTAAGCAACTTGCGTCTTATCATGGCAAGGTTAAGCATTGCCGCCTCATCAAAGCCCTCGCGCGGTCCTTGCAACACACGTTCGCTGTCGGGCTCTTTTATGCCACGTGTGCGCCAGCCCTTTGTGTTGATGGTCAAAGCCGAGCGACTGCCTTGAGCAATCAACACGGTATCGCCGTAAAGAATGGCGCGCAACATATCGGGTAGCTTTTCGGTTTGGTTTACTTCGTTTGCGAACAATATATTTTTTGAAATATATTCACAGCTTGGTACAATATTTTGTGGCAAAGAACCTTCAAGCAACGCCTCTACCACAGTTTCACCAAGCTGCGCCGAATTTACCATACCGTCCATATAAACAAGAAAGCATCGTAAAGCCCCGCCGATTAATACCTCTCTGGTGCGGAGCACGGCATCGCGCTTGAATATGGTTTTAAAAAGCAGAATGTCATTATCCAAATTTCCGCTTAAGTATGTGTCTTTGTAATCGTTTACGCTTCCCGACAATACAATCACCCTGCAAAAGCTTTTGTATTATCTTTTGCCGAAAATATAAAATTATGAATTACCGCTGTCAATTAAAAAATCATATTGCTGTACTATTGTGTTCCAGGTGATAGGACCTACCGCACCATTTGCAGGAATTCCAAACGCATTTTGAAAAGCGATTACAGCATTGCGTGTCTGCGAGCCAAAATACCCCGTCACAGGAATTTCGGGTATGGCTTCAAAATTTTTGCCAATAAGCGAAAGATATGTTTGTAAATCCCGTACGTTCTGACCGCTCATACCCTCGCTTAAAAAATATCCGGGATACAGCTTGCCGTATTCGCCGGAATAACCCTCGGGTAAAAACTCAACCGTTTCAGAGTAAATGCGGTTTAAAACATTCCAGGTGGCAGTGTTCATAACGCCCGTCACGGGCAGACCGTAATATTGCTGAAACTGTCGTACTGCGGCGGTGGTTTCGGGACCAAAAATACCGTCAAGCGGCAAAGATAAAAGATTAGAATTAAAATACGCAATGATATTTAAATAGTACTGAATTGTTTTCACACCAATGCCTTGTGCGCCCTCACGCAGCTGAGTTGCAAAGGGCACCTGCGCTTCGCTTATGGAAATACCCTCGCTTACAAGATCCGAAAGGTTTTTTACGCCCACATAATACTGCTTGATTTTATACCAGGTTGCTTTGTCAACCTCGCCCGTTTGCGAAAGTCCAAAAATTTGTTGAAATTTTCTTACTGCTTGCTGAGTATCAAGTCCAAATATACCGTTTTCCTCGGCTATTTTTGGTATAGCAGGGTAGTTGCGGGCTATGCGGTTAAGCTGGGTTTGTATTGTTTTTACATTATTTCCCGAGTCACCCACACGCAGTGGTACGCCGGGGTAGGACTCTTCTATCTCGGCAATGGGTGCATTTTCGACAATACCGATATCCTGCCCGTAATAATTTTGCAGTATCTGATAAGGGGTCAGTCCTGCGTTTGCAAGACTTACGGTGCCCCACTGTGAAAGTCCCGCGCAGGTCGAGGTTGTGCCGTTGCAAAACTGTGTAAAAAGCGGTTCTATATCACCTTGACGCACAACATAATCGTTAAAAATATCGTCTACGATGCGGCTGATGTTTTCAAAAATTTCACGGTCGGGAACAAATGCCTGGTCAACAGCGGTCGAGTTTGTGATATCAAAGTTGTATCCGCGCGAGGGATACCACTCGGTATATATGCGATTTAATGCATAGCTGATTATTGCATATATATTTGCGCGCAACGCTTCTTCGGGCCAGGTGGGATAAATCTCGCTTGAAGCTACGTTTTTTATGTAGTCAATAAAATTTACTGTGACATTTTGCGCGTTTGAACTAGGTGCACCCAGATGCACGGTTATATCCTGCGGTATTACAGGAAACAAGGTTTCAGGCATAGTATTCCCCCCTAAAGATTATAATCGTTTCCGCCCTCTATTATCTGAGGTTCGGTGTGTCCGCCTGCGGCGGCTACGGGAATAAGGTCGATACCCTGCACCGAAATCACACCCGAAAAGACGGGAGCGTTCATAGCAATCTGCTCGACGTAGCCGTCACTTCGTACCGAAATATTATAGCTGGCATAAGGCGCAATTCCGCCGTTTTCGGACTGTTGTGATTCGTCCCTTGGCGGTGTTTTCAGGTTAAACACACCGCTCTTTCCACTTTCGTCGGTGATGTCGGTTTCAATTACCGTAGGTGTCGCAGGCATACCAGTAAAGACCGTTACCGTAGCGCCCTTTACTGGATAAAGCCGCCGTAGCGTTGTAACGTTTACGGCAAGACCGCCTGTGCCGTCTTCAAAAGCCAATTCATCAATTGTGGGTGTCAAGGCTTGCGGCGTGACAGCATCGTTTGAGTTAACAGGCATACTGTTTTGCGCGGACGCCGATGCATTTGCACGGTACATCCTTAATAACTCGTTAGCGTAATCCTGAGGTGTTTTTTCTGGCATAATATCACCCTTAATATGTTTTTGTTACTATTTTATGATGCTTAAAAAATAAATAGAAATAATATTTTACATAAAAATGCCCGACTTTGCGCTCCGCGGCAAAATAGGGCACTCATAACACCTTGATAACTACACAACTTTATGTTATACTTGTGATGACTTAAGCAGAGTAACAAAACGGATAAACACAGAGAACCGTCCCCTGTGTTATACGTCCCCTGTGTTATACCCCTGTGTTACCCTGTGTTACGTATTTCTAGTCTATAAAAAATAGCGATACTGCATATGTGCGGTATCGCTATTTTGACTTATTGTTGCTTATTAAAAAGTTTTGTACTATATATCATTATTATTTTCTTATTATACATAACCAAATAAAAATCATCGCCAATATTTGCATAGTTATATACGCCATTGGAACTAAGTGGATATCGAGTTGACCATTGATAATAATTCCTTTTAACTACAAAATATTCGCCTTTAGTCTTGAAATTTAGGAAATATGGCTTGTTAAAAAGCATTCCCGCCTTTGTAGGTCCAAAGTCAATTTGTTCTTTTTTTCAACAAGTTCATCGGTAACAATTGGAGGTAACACAGGGGTCGGTTCTCTGTGTTATAGAAGTATATCGGAATAAGAACTATTGACAATGTCTAATAATTTTGCTATACTAATAGTAGTAGAAGTACGGGACTGAAAACCCGGGCCACCTTGTGTGGAATCTTCTGCTATTTTTTTGCATTAATTGAATATAATGATCCAAATTCAACTAACTCATTTATTCCTGTAGATAATTTTGAAACAACAAAATATGCGAATAACACAGGGGTCGGTTCTCCGTGTTGACAGTAGATTTTCAAATATCTTCTTTATAATTTAACTTTCACTAACGAAAGGGACGGTTGGAATAGATAACACAGGGGTCGGTCCCCTGTGTTATATAACCTGCAGCGAACACGGGGGTCGGTTCTCTGTGCTGACAAACTTTAAATCATATTAAAAACACGCGGTGTAAAAATCGCGTGTTTAATTGTATATATGTAAATTTTATATCATGTTCAAAAATAAATTGAACTTAGGCGTAATATATGTTATTATAAATGTGTATGACGATATGAAAGTGATGATATATGAAAGTTCTTGCAGTAGGGGACGTTTGCGCGCCCGACGGTAGCGCTTACGCGCTTAAAATGATACCGCTTATTAAACGTGAAGAAAATATAGATTTAGTAATTGTAAATGGTGAAAATTCGGCGTCAGGCAACGGTATAACGCCCGATAGCGCCGATATACTTTTTGCTGCGGGAGCCGATGTTATAACGGGCGGCAATCACACTTTGCGCCGAAAAGAGTTTTATGACACGCTTGACAGCAACCCCTTTGTTTTGCGGCCGCATAATTTAAAGGATACAGACGTTGGCAGTGGCTATTGCCTTTTGGACATGGGCAAATTTTTGGTGGCGGTAATAAATATTTCAGGTCAGATATATCTTGAAAGGGTAAATGCCGACAATCCTTTTAAATGTGTTGATTTGCTTGTTGAAAAAGCGTATGCTGACGGCGCTAAATATATTTTTGTGGATTTTCACGCCGAGGCAACCAGCGAAAAGCGCGCAATGGGATTTTATCTTGACGGACGCGTTTCCGCCGTTTTTGGCACACACACCCATGTGCAGACTGCCGATGCGCAGGTTCTGCCCAAAGGAACGGGATATATTACCGATCTTGGTATGACAGGCGTTATAAATTCGGTTTTGGGTGTAAAAAATAATATTATAATAAACCGTTTAAAAGAAAACGATATGTCGCGCTTTGAACAGGCAAGCGGCGAGTGTATGATAAACGGTTGTATTTTTGATGTAGACGAAAAAACAGGACTGACAAAGTCGGTAGAAAGAATATATAAATAATTTGTTGAAAAACGAAAAGGGCGGTGACGGTAACTTGAAAAAAATAATTTGTATTTTATTGGCATTGTGCTTGCTTTTTAGCCTTGCAGGCTGTAGAAGCACAGCCGATACAAGCAGCAGTTCTGAAAACGTAGTGATAACGCCGTCTCTGTCGACCGACGGCAAAACGGTGAGCTTGCTTTATTCTTACAGTGACAGCTTTAATCCTTACACAGCAACCACTTTGGCAAACCGCGAAATTTCTTCGCTTTTGTATGACAGCCTTATAAAAACAGACAATAATTTTGAGGCAATTTGCGTACTGGCGCAGTCGGCAGAAATTGAAGACAAGGTATGCACCGTGAAACTGCGCGACGCTAACTTTACAGACGGTAGCGCTGTGACCGCCGATGATGTGGTTTACTCCTACAACACGGCAAAAGTCACACCGCGATATATGCACAATTTTTATGAGGTCCAATCGGTGTCGGCTTTCGATTCAAAAACGGTTGTGTTCAAGCTATCGCAAAACGACCCGTATTTTATAAATTTGCTTGATTTTCCAATAATAAAATCGGGAACGTCGGGTGTTACCGATGCTGACGGTAAAGAGATTTCGCCTGTAGGTTGCGGAAGATATTACATTGCAGAGGATAGGTTAAGCTTTAAGCTTAATAAAGGTTATTACGGCAAAAAAGGTGCCGTTGAAGAAATAAAGCTTATAAATTCTCCCGATGCAACTTCAACTACGCATTACGTAGAGGTAGGCGCCACAGCGGTTTATTACACCGAGGGCGATAATATTGTACGTATGAGCGGCAAAAAAATTGATGTCAATTTAAACCGACTTATATATATTGGTGTAAATCATAGCTACGGCTCTCTTCAAAGCAAGGAGATGCGATACGCAATCTCCTCGGCGCTTGACCGCGAGGCAATCTGCAATACTGCGTATTACAATAACGCGGTATCAGCGACAGGCTTTTTTAACCCGTATTTCAAGGCAACACAGGCGCATCAAACCATTGAAAGCCGACCTAATTCTAAAATAACGGTTGAAAATTTGTCAAAAATAGGTTATAATAATATGAATTCTAATGGCTTTTATGCAAATTCGGCGGGCAACAACCCCGTATTTACATTGCTTGTGAATTCAGAAAACAGCTCGCGTATGGCGGCGGCAAGATTGATTGCCGCACAGTGTAAAACCGCGGGCATACAGATAAACGTTATAGAGTGTAGCTACGAGCAATATGTCGAGCGACTTACAAGCGGCAATTTTCAGCTATATCTCGGCGAGATACAAGTCCTTGATAATATGGACTTTACAAATCTTGTGGTGTCGGGCAAAAGCGCGGCTTATGGAGTTAGTACCCCGAAACAGCAAAACGAGGACATTCAGACCGACGAGGATACGCCCAAAACCGAAAATCTGCAAAAAAGCAGTTGTGAGCAAATACTTTCCGCATACCACAGAAGTGCTTGCGGAATAGGTGATGTTGCGGCTACATTGCTTACCGAAATGCCGCAGATACCCATTTGCTATCTAAACGGTGTTTTGTTTTATGATTCTGCCATAACGGGCGGAGTTGAGGCTTCGAGCAGCGATATTTATCTAAGCTTTGAAAATTATGAATTTTAGGAGGATTTATTATGATATCTTATGAAACCAGAACAGGCTCAATTTGCTTTACCGAAAACTTTTTGAGCAAGCTTATCGGTCACGCAGTGACCTCCTGCTTTGGCGTTGTAGGTATGATGCCCTCATCAAACCGTCAGCGTTTGTTTGGACTTGTGTCAAAAGAGCAGTCGCTTGATACAGGCATTAAGGTAACAGGCAACGCAAACCAAATCGATGTAGAAATTCATATAATGGTAACCTACGGTATGAACATCACCGCTATTGCGGCAAGCATTACCGAAAAGGTTAAATATGTAGTAGAAGAATCTACCGGTATTACCGTAAATAAGGTAACCGTAAAAGTAGACGGAATTAAAGAGTAATTTCCGGGTCTATAGAAGGAGTGTTTATTTTTGTTTAACGGTAATATTTTAAGAGATGCAATTATATCTGCCGCTAACAATCTTGCGAACAATCGCAAACAGGTAGATGACCTTAACGTATTCCCTGTGCCCGACGGCGACACAGGTACAAATATGTCAATGACCTTGGCAAACGCTGTGCGCGAGCTTGAAAAGGTAAGCGGTGAAACAGCAGGCAAGGTGGCGCAAATCAATGCTTCGGCTCTGCTTCGTGGCGCTCGCGGTAACTCGGGCGTTATAACATCGTTGTTGTTCCGCGGTTTTGCTAAAGGCATCGGCGCAGATGAAACCGTAACGGCAGAAAATCTTGCCGCTGCATTTAAACTTGGTGTTGAAGCGGCATACAAGGCAGTTATGAAGCCAACCGAGGGCACCATTCTTACAGTTGCGCGTATTGCTTCTGAAAGAGCGATTGTCGCAAACGAGGCAGGCAAGGATGCGCTTGGCGTTTTTGCTGACGCTATCGAGGGCGCAAAAGAGGCTCTTGCCGAGACACCCGAGCTTTTACCAATGCTTAAAAAAGCAGGTGTTGTTGACGCGGGCGGTCAGGGT
>JAZSBS010000127.1:0-7748 GCA_045602525.1 Acutalibacteraceae bacterium | reverse complement strand
TTGTTCGTTATAACGAACAAGGGCAATGCTTTTTGTTCGTTATAACGAACAATCTTAGGAAAAATTTATAAAAATTGCCTTTATTTAGGGAAATGGTAAAAATTTTAATGGTAAAAATGTTTTTGAAAAACACGCAAATTTTTTTTAAAATCTACTCAATACATTTGGCGTTTTGCGACATATAATTTACTTGTAAAACAAAATCGTATGAGGTGAGGCCTTTATGACCAAAACAAAAAATCGTTTGTACTCTCTATATGGCGATACGGTTGAAGTTGAATTCATATATGATGAACCATTTGATCGATATTTTGGAGAGTATCCGGATTTTGATGAACATCCGCGAACGACACCGTGCGGGCGACCGTGGGTCAACGCCACAAAAGATGATTGCCCATTGGCCGATAGGGAATACGGTGATTGTGGTTCGTGTGAATTTTATAAATGCGAACACCCCGGTGATTTGATAGGTGTTTGTGAAAACGAACAATTGAGAAAGGAAGAAAAGTAAATGAAAAAAATAAAAGGTAGATTTAATAAAATATTATCGGTTATGTTGACACTTATTATTGTGGTGTCAATGTTTTCCGGACTCGGCCTTGTAAGTGCTGCAACACCTGATTCTTATTATAATAAGGTTGCCGATAATGCAACACTTGACGGTTGGAAAGCTTTCTTTGGTAGTGATGCACCGTCTACAGAAAATGCAGGCGGCGTATGGACCGATAAATCGGTTTTTGCAGATAATTCTGCATTTACAGGTCTTACCGATGCTTATGACGATTCAATAACACCGACAGTAGCGGACGACAGCTTTTTGGTAGCACTTTCTGCTATAGCATCCAATAAGTCAATCGTAGGTTATTCACATATCCCTACCGATACCGTACTTGTGCTTGATATTTCAGGTTCTATGGGTCCTGACACTTGGGGAAGCAATAACAATGATGCGGTAAGTGATCTGGTTCTTGCGGCCAATGCGGCTCTTACTGAATTGTTGGAGCTTAATAACAATAACCGCGTAGGCGTTGTGTTGTATTCTGCTGAGTATGATGATGGAAATGATGAACATTATTACACATTACTTCCTATCGACCGTTACAGTGCAACCAATACGGTTACCTATAACAATGGAACAAGATTTGATACTTCTGATGATATAACTGTTGATGAATTTTTGAAAACAAATGACACTAATTCGCACAATGGTAATGAAATATCAATTGCCGACGGTGTAAGCAACACTAATGGTAAAGTTACAGAAACAACTATCGACGTTGTAGGTGGTACATTTATTCAGGGTGGGCTTAAAGCAGCCGCTGATTTGTTCAAGGGCAGATATGACGCCAACGATACAATCGTTAAGGGCGACGGTTTTCAGGGCGGCACACAGCGTAAACCTGTGCTCGTGCTTATGAGTGATGGCGCACCCACCTATGCAACAACCAACTTTACAAATCCCGGTGACCCTAACTGTGGTAACGGACAGTCAACAAGTGAAACCTATGCATTCCTGACTCAGCTTACAGCGGCGTATGTAAAAGAGCAGATTACCGACTATTATAACGATAGTGAGGCTTTGTTTTATACATTGGGTCTCGGTGTTGGAAATAGCGTAATAGCTGAAAGTGTTCTCGACCCTAAAAATTCTACATCCACTATCGCAGCCTATTGGGATAATTATAAAAAAGCCAGCGATAAGGCAACTGTAGAAATTACTAATAACACATCGGTTACAAAAACGGATGTTGTAAGTGATATCGTTTATGCCAACAATTATTTTGAGGCACAATCACGCAGTGATTTGTTTGATGCATTTGATGACATTGTTAATGAAATTATAATACAGTCACTTTATCGTCCTACTTTGGTTGCAAACAATAACGCAAATATGGAAGGCTATATTGAGTTTATAGATGATATAGGCGACTATATGGAAGTTCAGCAAATTGAAGGTATTATGATTGGTAACAAGCTTTACACAGGTGAAAAGCTTTGTGAAAACTTTACTGAAGATGGTGGCGAACTCGGCACAGTAGTTAATCCAAGTGCACTTGGTGATGATTTTATCTGGGCGGTACAGCAGCGCCTTGGTATAGAAGATGTTACCGTAGCACGCAGATTGGTAACACTTGCTTATGAACACGGACAGTTAAGCTATACAAATGGAAACAACTATTCTAACTATATCGGTTGGTACGCTGACAAAGATGGCGAATATATCGGTTTTTGGGATGAGTCTCATACCTATTCTCAGATGCCTGACAATGCTGTATACATTAACAAATCTTATGGTATGTTGGGCGAAATTTCTGATGGACTTAATGAAAGCGACCTTATGTACGTATCAATTCAGGTTCATACCGAAATAGTTCCTCAAAACAGATTTGATCTTGCTGATACAGATGTTATTATGCCTGGTCACGCACAGCTTATTTATCGTATACCGGCTTCTTTGATACCTGTTGTTACCTACAACGTAGAACTTGAGGGCACAGGCTACGATGATGCAAAAAACATTGAAATGACCATAAATGATGCAGAGCCTCTCAGATTATTATTTGAGGTTGGTCTTCGCGATGATATTAATGAGTATAACATAGAAGAGGCTCTGGATGATAATAACCGTACGGCAGACGGCAAATATGTTTTCTATACAAATGAGTACAGTGTTCAGCAATTTGAAAACGAAACTCATCCAGATTCTCCAACATATATTCATCCTAAAGATTCCATAAACACGGTGGCATATTTTGAGCCAAACTACGCTAACGAGCGTTATTATTACTCGGAGCCTACTCCTGTATATATAAAACAGGGTAGCGGCTACGTTAAATATTCATCCGATACAAAACCTTTAGCAGATGATGGCAATGAGTATTATCGTCAAATTAACGTGTTTGAACTTACCGACGCTACAAACGATGGCAATGCGGCAGTACACAAAAAGGTTTATGAAAGAATATCTGACACAGCGCTTGGCCGTGTTGATAAAAGTGAAACCAACGGTGGTTGGAACATTCGTAAAGAAACAATCCATCGTGTGTATGATGAAATAGAAACAAAAAAGACGGCTCCTGAGGGTAGCGTAGCTAACCCCACAGGCACACTTGAATATTCATATTTCCCAACGGTAGATCATATAGAAGGCACACATTACTATGCCGATGCTATCCTTGGTAACAACGGCAAGCTTACAGTAACACCCGCAACCGGCATACGTATTACAAAAACCGTTGATGATACACTTGCAGGTACAACCGCAGACTTTACTTTTGATGTAGATATAGGAGATATTGCAAACACTTATAAAGTTGTTTACCGCGATCCAGGCGGCAATTTTGTTGATAATAATGAATCAATTACACTTGATGCAGACGGCACGGGCACCATCACTGTTAAAGCAGGGTGGAGCGCTTATATAGTAGGTGTTGATGTAGGGCTTGCTTACAGCGTAGAAGAAGTAATACCTTCAGGTGCCGACTATAAAGTTGGTTCAAGCGCTAATACAAGCGGTACAATAGCTCAGCACAGCCTTGCAGATGTGCAGTTTGTAAATACACTAAGCCAGACCGGCAACCTTGTAATTTCAAAGCATATTACACATCCGTTTGCAACTGCTCCCGATAGCATTAATGCTCATACGTTTAAGTTTGACGTTACACTAAGTAAAGGTAGTGAAACATATCCTGATGCAAGTGTTAATGCTCACTACTCAACAGCTCCCGATCAGAAATTTACCCTAAGTGTAACAAACAATAAGATTGAAGATATTGAGCTTCACGGAGATCAGGCAATAATTGTTGAAGTTAAAGAAGATTGGTCGGCAGTTGTAACCGAAGACCAGACCGATATGCCTGACGGCTTTGCACTTGATTCTGTAAACACAGTAACACCCTCAAACACAACCGTACAGACAAACAGCAATGTAGTTTACGTATTTGTTAATGATTATAATCCAGATGAAGTAAGTGCCGATATTACAATCAATGCTTCAAAAGAGCTTACAGGCAGGCCCTGGAATAACGATACTTTTACATTTGCGCTTTATCGTTACGATCCGCACACAGCGAATTATTTAGAAATTGGTCGTGAAACTATTGATAAGGCTGGTGACTTTGGCACAACCCTTTCAACATTAATGAAGGCTGAAAGTTTTGACACAGTTGGTACCTATCACTACTCGATAAGAGAGATAGTTCCTGCAAATACATTTGGTGTGACTTACGATACTGCAACCCGTGATTTTGATATAGTTGTTACCGATACAGATACCGATGGTAAACTCGAAATTGCAGAGGTTACAAATGCTAGCCATACAACAGTTACCAATAGCGGCAATGCTTACACAGTAGCGGCACAAAAGTTTGTAAACACCTATAAATCAAGTGGTATCGCAGAAGTTTATATCCAGATTAAAAAGACCGTTGACACACCCAATGGTATCACATATAGCCCTGAAGGTTTTGAATTTGGCTTTTATGATGGAAGCGGCAATCTGGTAAGTCCGCTTTATACCACAGATGAAAACGGCGTAGCACAGTTTGTATTTGCTTATAATGCAGACGATGTTTCCTGGCAGAATGATAAGGTTATTAACTACGTAATCAAAGAGACCAATACAGGTCTTGGCGGTATTACCTATGCAAAGGATATCCTTGTTACCGTAACAGTTAAAGATAACCTTGACGGTACAATAAGTGCAACAACCAATATTGCAAATGTTAATAACGGTGTCGCAGTGGTAGACGTTACAAATATCTATACCGTAAACGATGTTGACGTAACTCTTGAAGCTACCAAGACAATTGACGGACGTAATCTTGTTGATAAAGAATTCAATTTTGCTCTCAAAGACGTTGACAACGACACGGTGATTCAAGGTGACGCTCAGAATGATACCGACGGCAACATAGTATTCGACACACTCACATTTGACGCGGTTGGCACATATAACTACCTTGTATATGAAAACGAAGTTGATGGTGATGGCGTTAAGGTTGATACAACAGAGTATGACGTAACCATAATTGTTACCGATGACGGCCAAGGAAACTTGGTAGCCGAAGTTAAAGTAGATGGTACAACTATTACAGGTTCTACCGCAGATACAATCAAGTTTAATAATCTTTATAACACTGCAGGTCAGATTGTTATAAACGGCGAGAAAAAACTTGAGGGTCGTGACCTCGCAGCAGAAGAGTTTGCATTTGAACTTTATGATGCAGAAGGCAACCTTGTAGAAACGGTTAAAAATACTGCAGACGGCAATATAACGTTTACTGCCATTGATATAGATGCCGCAGGTGAATATATCTACACCGTTAAAGAGTTTAAGGGTGACGACAAGGACATCACTTATGATGAAAGCGTTTACACCGTTAAGGCTACTGCATCTGATAACGGTGACGGCACACTTAAAATAGAGTACGTCTATTTGGATGAGGCCAACGAGGAAAAAGATTCAATAGTATTTGAGAATAAATACACTAAGCCTACCCCAGAACCTACTCCCGAACCTAAACCAGAGCCTCAACCCGAACCCGTTCCACAGCCGGAACCACAGCCCGAGTCTGCACCCGCGCCCGAATCACCCAAGACCGGTGATGCAACCAATCCGTTCCTTTGGTTTGCGCTTATGTTTATAAGCGGCGGCATAACTTTTGCAGCGGGCAGAAAATTAAGAAGACTTAGTAAATAATAAGTTTTAGCAAAACTTGCGGGGTGTGGAAGCTTCCACACCCCGTACTGTTAAATAAAAATAAATTGATTATATTAAAAAAATAACTTGATTTTATTGGCGTGTTGTTGTATAATAACTTTCGCACCAATATGCCGGTGTGATGGAATTGGCAGACGTAGTGGACTCAAAATCCACCGGTAGCGATACCGTGCCGGTTCGAGTCCGGCCACCGGCACCAAAACAAAAAGCACTTCGTATGAAGTGCTTTTATGTTTTAAAGTTTAATGTTAATTTCTTTATTGGTGGGTACATACTGCCGATATATTACACCTGCGCTGTCGAACATACGCTTTGAGGCTTTTACACCCTCGGTATCGGCATATTTGTCGCACATATAAACAATTTCTTTAATACCAGACTGAATAATCGCTTTTGCGCATTCGTTACAGGGGAAAAGCGTTACATAAACGGTGCAACCTCGTACTGATGAGGTATTACAGTTAAGAATAGCATTAAGCTCGGCATGGCAGACATAAAGGTATTTAGAGTCAAGACCTTCACCACGTTCCCACGGGTATTCGTCATCGTGGCAGCGGTGAGGCATACCGTTATAACCCATAGAAAGAATGCGTTTTTCCTCGTTTACAATACATGCGCCCACTTGGGTAGAGGGGTCTTTACTGCGCAAAGCGGAAAGTGCGGCAATGCCCATAAAATATTCGTCCCAGCTTAAATAGTCATCTCTTTTCATAGTTGCACCTCATAGGTAATATTTACATATTTATATTGTAACCGATAGCATTACATTTTTCAACATTTTTCTTTGCGGAGAAGCGGGGCTGTCAGCACCATAATTGCCGGAAAGATGGCGCATACAAAAAAACCGGTTTCGAGTGTGGTGTTATTGGCTACTATTCCCATAAGCCATGGACCTATCGAGCAACCAAAGTCGCCACACAAAGCCAGAATGCTAAACATTAGTGTTCCGCCCATCGGAAAATGGCGTGCTGCCATAGAGTATGTGCCAGGCCAAGAAAGGCTTACCGTAAAGCCGCAAAGTGCGCAGGCAATAAGGGAAAGGGCGGGGATGTTGCAAATGGCAACACCCACATAACAAATAATACAAAAAACATTGTTTATTATAAGCGCTTTTTTGGGGTTGAATTTGCCATCCAGAAGTCCGAATATAACTCTGCCGCTACCCATACAAACAGCAAACGCACAGGGACCTAAAAGGTCACCGACGGTTTTATCAACACCGAGCGCCTGTTGCGCAAAGAGTGAAGCCCACTCGGCCATAGTGATTTCACTTGCGCCTGCGCAAATCATAATAACCGCAAAAATCCAGAAATCACGATTTTTAAACAGCGTTTTTGCTGTTTTACTTAAAGGTGCGTCGTGTTGTTCAACAATGGGCACACGCATAAAATTGAACATATTTAAAAATGGAATAATTGCCCAAAGTATGGGTATAAACTGCCAACTGCTTTGACCGATTAAGAATATCAGTAGGGTAGAAACAAGTACGGTAAACGCCTGTCCCCAACAGTAAAAAGAGTGTGAAAATGCCATATCGGCACCCTTTTTATCACCTGGTAGCAATTCTACAATAGGGCTTATGCAAACCTCAATTATGCCGCTTCCTGAAGCGTAGATAATAATTGATGCTACAAGACACGCATATATATGGTTGGGAAATATAAGAGGCAAAATGCCAAGCAGGCAAAGTCCCACCGCTGCAAGCGCATGGCAGGAAATAGCGGCGCCGCGGTAGCCCATCCTTTTAACAAGGGCAGGGGTAAGGGCGTCAACTATCAGCTGAACAAAAAAGTTAATAAATAAAAGTCGACCCAACTGCTCATAATTAAGATGATATTCTGTGTTAAATATAATAAACAACAGGGGCAAAAAGTTATTGATAATTGCCTGCACTATAAAGCCTATAAAGCAAGCGATTTTTGTGGATTTATATGATGCGCTCATTTGTTAAGTTCCTCTATAATATCCAAAAGTTCGTTTGGCTTGCTTATTATGTATTTAGCGCCGTTTTCTATTAACTCGTCTT
>JAZSBS010000126.1:0-7077 GCA_045602525.1 Acutalibacteraceae bacterium | reverse complement strand
AGGAGATGCAAACCTCATTGCTTCTCAGTACAAGAAGCCCCTTCTCGAGTTCTCGGGCTCCTGCGCAGGATGTGCTGAAACCGCATATGCTCGTCTTGTTACACAACTCTTTGGTGATAAGATGTATATCTCTAACGCTACCGGATGTTCTTCCATCTGGGGCGGCCCCGCTGCTACCTCTCCCTATACCGTAAATGCGAAGGGTCACGGTCCTGCTTGGGCAAACTCACTCTTCGAGGATAATGCTGAACACGGTTTCGGTATGTATCTCGGACAGAAGGCAATCAGAGATGGTCTTATGGCTCAGGTTAAGGAAATGGCCGAGTCTGACAAGGCATCTGCCGAATTCAAGGCGGCCGCAGAAAACTACTTCGCAACCGCTAATGATACCAACAAGAACGCAGCTGCTACCGATGCCCTCATTGTAGAGATAGAGAAGGCCGCTGCTGAAGGTTGTCCCACAGCACCCGCAATTCTTGCCAAGAAAGAATATCTTGCCAAGAAGTCGGTTTGGATTTTCGGTGGAGATGGTTGGGCATACGACATCGGCTTTGGCGGTGTTGACCATGTTCTTGCTGCAGGCGAAAACGTAAACATCATGGTATTTGATACCGAGGTTTACTCCAACACCGGTGGACAGGCCTCCAAGGCATCCAACATCGGTCAGGTTGCACAGTTTGCTGCTGCAGGTAAGGCAATTGCTAAGAAATCTCTTGCTGAAATTGCTATGTCCTACGGTTACGTATACGTAGCACAGGTTGCTATGGGCGCAGACCAGAACCAGACACTTAAGGCAATCAAAGAGGCAGAGGCTTATGATGGTCCTTCAATCATCATCGGTTACTCACCTTGCGAAATGCATTCAATTAAGGGCGGTATGGTTAACTGCCAGGCAGAGATGAAAAAGGCTGTAGATTGCGGTTACTGGGATCTCTTCCGTTATAACCCTGCACTCAAGGCTGAAGGTAAGAATCCGTTCTCACTAGACAGCAAGCCCGCAACTGCCGACTATAAGGAATACATCCTTAATGAAGCACGTTACTCTTCACTTTCACGTTCATTCCCAGAGCATGCAGAAGAGCTCTTCGACAAGGCTTCTGAAGCTGCAAAGGCACGTCGTGCTCACCTTGAAAAGCTTGTTGAGCTTTACGGTAAATAATATCTGACAGATATTAAACATTCACCCTCACTGTGAAAACAGTGAGGGTGTTTTTATACATTAATATTTGATTGTACAATTAAAATATGATATAATATCATTATAAAGATAATCTGGGTGAAAATGATGAGAAATTTATGGCAAAAAGAATATGCATTAAGGGCAGGGGACTTTGATAAATTTGACCGCATAAAGCCATCTGCTGTGCTTGATTTATTTCAGGATGCGGCGGGTCAACACGCAGTGGAAATTGGTGTCGGTTTTGATGATATGATAGCGCGTGAGTATCTGTGGGTGCTCACCAGAATTAAATTTGAGATTATTACCGCACCTTCGCGTTATCAGAATGTTGTTGTCAAAACCTGGCCTTTAGCACCTAATCGGCTTAACTATCGACGCGAATATTGTATAGAGGATATGAATGGTAACAATCTGATAATTGGCAGCTCAGAGTGGGTTGTTATTCACAGCAAAGAAAGAAAATTGTTATCGGTTCCCGATTTATATAATCTTGATGGTGAATATCACAACGAGGTTATGTTTGAGGGTAAGCTTGGTAAAGTGCGTGATTTTGAGATTTGTGGGGAGCCTTATAATATCAATGCAGGCTTTTGCGATCTTGACGTCAACAACCATGTAAACAATACAAAATACGCAAATTATGTGTTAGATGCCATAAATCCGACAAAAAACGATGTTTTAAAAAGTTTTCAGATAGATTACCGTAAAGAAGTAATGCAGGGTACACAGCTTAATGTTTATTTCTGTAGAGAAGAAAATACCGTTTCAGCAAAGGGCGAAAATAACAACGGCGACACAATGTTTGCTTGTAAGATAGAATTAAAGGCTTGAGTTAAAACCTCAAGCCTTGTTTATTTTTATGTCAGCCGATTTAATGTTTATGTTACCTGAAACACGTGTTTCAAGTGATTCGTTCATTGTGTTTGCAATTATCGCATTAGCGCTTGTGCCATCCTTGCAATCAAGCAGCAAATCAGCATTTTCTTTAAAATATGTACCATTTAACAAAACATTGGTTTTGGGGTAAAGAGCGCCTTCGGTGCCAATGTTTGCAAAACGCACCGTGTTATTTTTTAGTGTGCAGTTTATAAAACGTAGATTATCGACTGGTGTGTTTGACAGAACAACGCTCTTGATATCGCCTTCGACCACAAGATTTTCAAAGGTGA
This sequence comes from Acutalibacteraceae bacterium, assembly GCA_045602525.1. Classification (GTDB taxonomy): domain Bacteria; phylum Bacillota; class Clostridia; order Oscillospirales; family Acutalibacteraceae; genus UBA737. The sequence goes on along the minus strand of JAZSBS010000126.1, from coordinate 4,728 downwards.
TATTTTCTTGCACGGGTGCTTCAGAATTGGGATAGTAGCTACGAGACCAGTTATCTTTATCAAAAAGGATGTAAAGACCTATCGGTCGGTCTTTTTGTAAATAAATATCCTTAAAATGCAAATTACGGCAACCGCAGCTATATGTAACATCGTTTTGTACTACCGCCCACACAAAGCCGTCGTATTCTTGTTCGCCCCATTCATGTGTAGGCTGTGTGAGTGAAGTAAAAATTCTGCCATCGGGCGGCATAAATACACGGTAAAGTTTGCCGTTTGAAACAACAGTGTCAGAGCGTTGCACCTGCATACCCTCGTACCAATCAACCCACGAACCTGCAAGTATGCGGCAGAAAAAGCCCACTGTATCGGTGTCGTTTAGATCATAACAATCCTCTATAAGTCCGTTTTCTATCCAACCGAGCTCGGGGTTAGAGGTTACATAGTCATGTGCGTTAAGCGCTATCGGGTCATCAAATGTTTTAAAAATGCCGTGACGCACAACAAATTTATCACCGCGACCAAAATGTACAGCATCTTTTTTACCTTCAATGCGAACACGCTCAACAACAGCATTCTCAAATGTGCAGATGTGAATACAAAAATCCTTTGCGGGTAGGTCGAGACACTCTAAATCTTCTATAATTAGATTTTTTATATAGAAAAAGCAAAGATGACCGTTTAGACCAATTATCGTTTTAGGACGTGTGTCCGATGGTGCATCAGATACAACATCATTGCAAATAAGGTTAAGTCCGCAAATTTTAATATTTTTGTTATATGTACGTGTATACGCGCCACGGTTTATAAATACAAATCCATTGCCGTCAGGACAATTTTGGCGCCTTATGTATGAGCCTGCGCAAAAATAAAGCGAAGTATCATCATCTAGCAATATTTGGTCTGCAAGGTCATAGATACCTGGAAGTGAAATATAAATATCTCCTCCGCCCAGTACAGCCTCTTGTAAAGCCTTGGCATTAGCAAGTCCATCATTTTGCGGTAAAAAACCGTAATCAGATGCAAGTTTCATAAAATCGAACCCTTTCGGTTAGCCTTTATTATATTATATATTTTAGTAAAAAAATTGTCAAGAAAAGGCTTGAGGTTTAACCTCAAGCCTTTAAATTATGCATTGTGCATTATTTATTAAGCGCTTCGTTAACTGCAACTGCGCAAGCAACTGTCATACCAACCATTGGGTTATTGCCGGCGCCAATCAAGCCCATCATTTCCACGTGAGCAGGAACTGAAGAAGAACCTGCAAACTGAGCGTCAGAGTGCATACGACCCATTGTATCGGTCATACCGTAAGAAGCAGGACCAGCAGCCATATTGTCGGGGTGGAGTGTACGACCTGTACCGCCGCCTGATGCTACTGAGAAGTACTTCTTGCCCTGTTCGATACATTCTTTCTTGTAAGTACCTGCAACAGGATGCTGGAAGCGTGTAGGATTGGTTGAGTTACCAGTAATAGAAACGTCAACACCCTCTTTGTGCATAATTGCAACGCCTTCACGAACGTCGTCAGCACCGTAGCAACGAACCTTTGAACGCTCACCGGTAGAGTAAGCGGTTTCATTTACTATTGCAAGCTCACCTGTGTAGTAGTCAAACTTTGTCTGAACATAGGTAAAGCCGTTAATACGTGAGATAATCTGAGCAGCGTCTTTGCCAAGACCGTTAAGAATAACGCGGAGTGGCTCTTTACGTGCTTTGTTTGCGCTTCTGGCTAGACCGATAGCGCCTTCAGCAGCGGCGAATGATTCGTGACCTGCAAGGAAAGCAAAGCACTTGGTCTCTTCACGTAAAAGCATTGCGCCCAAGTTACCGTGGCCAATACCAACCTTACGGTCGTCGGCAACAGCGCCCGGAATACAGAATGACTGAAGTCCAAGACCAATCTTTTCAGCAGCTTCAGCAGCAGATGCAACCTTGTCTTTAATAGCGATTGCGCAGCCTACAACGTAAGCCCAAGCAGCGTTTTCGAAGCAGATTGGCTGAATGCCCTTAACAATACCGTAAGCGTCAACGCCTGCGTCGTCACAAATCTGCTTAGCCTCTTCTATAGAAGCGATGCCGTGCTTTGCAAGTTCTGCGTTTATTTGATTAATTCTTCTTTCATAGCTTTCAAATAATGGCATAATCTGTTACCTCCCTAATTATTCTTCACGTGGGTCGATGAGGCGAACTGCGTCATCTACACGTCCGTACTGGCCGCTAGCTTTTTCCAAAGCTTCGTTCGCGTCCATACCCTTTTTAATCATTTCCATCATTTTGCCAAGGTGTACAAACTTGTAGCCGATGATTGTATCGTTTTCATCAACAGCACACTTTGTGATATAACCTTCAGCAAGTTCGAGGTAACGAGGACCTTTAACCTTTGTAGCGTAGGTAGTACCTGTCTGTGAACGAAGGCCTTTACCAAGGTCTTCAAGACCTGCACCGATTGGCAAACCGTCTTCTGAGAAAGCGGTCTGTGTACGACCGTAAACAATCTGCAAGAAAAGCTCGCGCATAGCGGTGTTGATAGCGTCACAAACAAGGTCGGTGTTAAGTGCTTCAAGCAAGGTCTTGCCAACCAAGATTTCAGATGCCATAGCAGCAGAGTGTGTCATACCTGAACAACCGATTGTTTCAACCAAGGCTTCCTCAATAACACCCTCTTTAACATTAAGGCTGAGCTTGCAAGCACCCTGTTGTGGTGCGCACCAACCGATACCGTGGGTAAGACCAGAGATATCTTTAACTTCTTTTACCTGAACCCATTTGCCCTCTTCGGGAATGGGAGCCGGACCGTGATATGCGCCTTTAGCGAGTGGGCACATATTTTGTACTTCATGTGAGTAGTTCATTATATGTAACTCCTTTCAAAATTTCATACAAAAATAGTATAGCATTTTTTTCGACAAAAAACAATACCGAAAATGCTAAAAATTTAACAAAATACCGTTACGAAATTATATTTTTTATCCAAGAACCTTGTTTTACAAAAATATAACCCAGAATACACTTTATAATGTTAAGTATCTGAACTATAAGGTAGACCGTCAAAATACCAAGTGAAGTGTAATTTATAAGCAAAGCTGCTGTTGTGACGCTTACACCCCATACAAAAAAACTGTCAAAAATAAGCGTTATTATAACCTTACCACCCGAACGCAGTGTAAAATAAGAGGAGTGAGCAAAGGCATCTATCGGCATAGCAAGGGCGGTTATTTGCATAAGTGCAGTCGCAATGCTTTTGGCATTGTCACTTATATTGTATATACGTGGTATAAATATCGCGCAAAACGCATACACTACCGCAATAATAATACTTACACAAACTGAAAAGGCAATTAGTTTAAAAGATGTATCCTTAATTTCTTCCTTGCTTTTTCCGGCTCCCAGATCATGCCCTAAAATAATACCTACAGCCATACCAATTGCCATAAAGGCTACCGAAAAGACGTTAAAAAAAGTTTGTGATATGTTATTAGCCGCAACAACGTCAAGTCCGCGCTGAGCGTAAAGGCCATTAACTGTTGCAATACCCGATGCCCAAAGCGTTTCGTTAAGCATAAGCGGCATACCTTTTTTAAAGATATTTCCTATAAGCTTTAATGATATATAGGGGCTTTTCCAACCCTCGAGAATAAACGTGCATTTGCTTCGTTTGACAAATGTATAGCCAATCAGGAAAGCAAGCTCAGCAAAACGCGATACCACCGTAGCAATTGCCGCGCCGTTAACGCCAAGCTTTGGCGCGCCCAAATGTCCGAAAATAAGCACATAGTTTAGTGACAGGTTTACCACAACCGCCAAGACACCCGCAAGCATTGGCACAGTACTCTGACCTACCTCGCGAAGTGTGGTACCGTAGCATTGTGAAATGGTGTAGGGGATAAGACCTATAAGCATTATATAAAGATAGCCCTTGGCAAACCTTAAAGACTCTGCCGCAAGGGTGGCGTTATCTTCCTTGTTCAAATAAAGCATTATTAAATTTTCGCTTTTAAAGTAGAACAAGGATATACCAATCGCTGCAAGTAAAAGGCAGAAAATTATCTTGAATCGGAAGGTCTGCTTTACACCCTCGAAATCACGGTTGCCAAAAAACTGCGCAGTAAAAATACCCGCGCCGGATATAGCGCCAAATATGCACAGATTAAAAACAAACATCAGCTGGTTAGAAACGGCTACACCGGTTGACTGCGCCTGACCGACTGTGCCGACCATAACGTTATCAAGCATATTAACAAAGTTGGTTATGCCTTGTTGAATCATAATGGGTATTGTAAGCACAAACACCCTTTTGTAGAAGGACTTGGTGCCAATAAGCTTTTTAAACATAAATTACCTCTAAATTTCATATAATACCAAGATGAAATTTTAACACAAAAAGATACTTATTGCAACAAAAAAGGACGGAAAATCTCCGCCCAATTTTGTGTATAAAGAAAGAGTGTTAAAATGACATACGCTTAATGTGTGGTTTGTTTAACTCTCCACGCATTAGGCTCTGTACTTTTCAGGATAATAAGATTTACAAACCTTTGAACCACCGTGTAAAACCTTGAATCTGCGGCGACGAAAGTGCGCTGAAATTTTTTCTTCAAATTTAACAAACTTATCTTCGTGAAAAACTGCCCATATGGTAAGTGTTACAAGCGCTACCTCAAATATTGTAAGTAATGTACTGCTGAAATTCATAATTTTTCCTCCACCGAACATTTGTTCGTTTTCTGT
>JAZSBS010000125.1:0-18028 GCA_045602525.1 Acutalibacteraceae bacterium | reverse complement strand
CGAATTTTTAACCGCGATGTTAGTGGCATATGAAACCACCATTCGAATGGGCGCCGCGCTTATGGATTATTATAACTATGCGCACAGCAGCGGAACTTTCGGCGCCGTGGGCGTTGCGGCAGGTGTCGGCAGACTTTTTGGATTTAGCAAAGAGCAGATTAATAACGCACTATCGGTTGCCGAATTTAACGCACCTTTAGTTCCTGGTATTCGTAGTGTTGAGTACCCATCTATGAACAAAGACGGTGTGCCGTTTGGTGTTATGACAGGTGTGTTGGCAATTCTTGATACAATGTGTGGTTTTACAGGCAACAAGCACATGCTGGAAGCCGACGAATACCGACACTACCTAGACGATTTAGGCGATAAATATCAGGTGATGGATCTGTATTTTAAGCCGTACCCATGTTGCCGCTGGGCGCACCCCGCAATTGATGCCTGCCTTGAGCTTATAAGAGAGCACCGTCTTTCGCCGAGTGATATTGAAAACGTAACTATTTATACCTTCCGTCGTGCTACAATGCTTTCAAAAATAGTGCCAAAAACCGCCGACGAAGCGCAATACAACATAGCTTACCCTGTGGCATCGTCCATTGTTTACGGTGATTTTGGTTTTACACAAGTTTTAGAGGAAAACCTAAATGACCCCGTAGTTGTTGATATGATGAATCGTCTCCAATTTAAAGTTGATGACGATTTAGATGTTCGTTTCCCGGCAGAACGTATTTGCCGTGCAGAAATTAAAACAAAGCAGGGCGATACATATATATCAAGCGAATGTGAGCCTCGTGGCGAAGCAAAAGAAAACATAGGCATAGACTGGTTAAGTGATAAATTTTATCGCATAACGGGTCCTGTGCTTTCAAAAGATAGTCAGTCAATTTTGCTAAAGCTTATTACTCAAGACAAAGATTTACCCATTAGAGAAATAGTAGATAAAACAAACAAAGAACTCGGCTTTTAAAGCCGAGTTCTTCACTTTTATTTCCATTTATTATATTCAGCATCAAGACATAGGAAAACGGTATTGATATATTCCTCTATCTGATTTATATCATATCCTGGGATATGGTGCTCTGCGGTGTTCCATTTAGTTCTTTCGCGGTCTAACACTTCTTGTGGAATACTAGTTTTAAAGTTGTTAAATTTTGCCAAAATATTTTAAAGGGGACTTGTCATTTTAATAATACTATTTTTAAAATAATTTGTCTATTATTTATACGACGCTAACTCTTCTAACGATTTTCTTTTTTTATCTCGCAGTTTGTCATCAGTTTTTGCGTAGCCTATACAAATTACAAGACGAATCTCGCCATCTAGGTCACAGATTTCTTTGATTTTGTCGCTATCAAGCCAGCCTAAAATACAACTACCAAGTCCTTGTGCCGTAGCTTCTGCTGTAATGTAAGCCGCTAAAATACCAATATCAATAGAGCGGTAATCGTTATGCTTAAGCTTCGCACCAACAGCCGCCGACTTAACATAAGGCTTTTCGGAAATTACTATTTGTACGGGCGCATCACTTACAAACCTGTTCATACCCATACCCTGTGTAGCACGTGCCACAGCCTTTGCCGTACAACCTGCGCAAACGGTTATATGATAGGGTTGACCGTTACACGCCGAGGGTGCCAATCTCGCCGACGTGAGTATCGCGTCAAGCTTTTCCTGTTCTATCGCCCTGCTTGAATCATAGTTTCGGCAAGATTGCCGATTGGTAGCTATTTCGCCAAAATTCATAAGTCGTTTTCCTCTCTGCATTCTTTTTATATTTTACTATATAATGGTATAAAAAAGGGGCTGCAACAATATGCAACCCCTTTGTAAATTTATTACGCAGTAAGATAATAACGCACAAGCGACTGCAACAACGTGTCGCGGTCGATACGGCGAATAAGATTGCGGGCGTTATTATGTGTGGTGATATAGGTCGGGTCTTCCGACAAAATATAACCTACTATCTGATTGATTGGATTATAACCCTTTTCTTTTAAAGAATCGTAGACAATTGTTAAAATGTTTCTAATCTCCTGCTCGGTCTGGTCACCGATTGAAAAGGTCATGGTTCTATCGTTCATAACGCACCTCCGTTAAATTGCTTGTCATAATTATAATATACTGCAAAGACTAAAATTTCAAGAAAAATTTTAATAATATAATATTAAGTTTGTCTTAATTTGTGTTATTTACGCAATTCTGCGCCTAATTTTTCAAGTTTTGCAATGATTTTAGCGCTTGTGTCCTCAATTTGAGCATCTGTTAGAGTGCCCTCACTTGATCTTAACCATACGCTGTATGCCACACTCTTTTTGCCTTCGGGTATTTGTGAGCCTTGGTATACGTCAAACAGCTCTACCTTCTCAAGCAATCTGCCACCACCGCTGATGATTGCTTTTTCCAAATCACCAACAGGGATATCTGCACACACGAGCATAGCAAAGTCACGCTCAACTGCGGGGAATTTAGGAAGCGGTTTGTAGGTGGTCTTACGCTTGTTGATACCATAAAGCACATCAAGCTTGATTTCGGCAACGTAAACACGCGTATCTATACCATAGTTTTCGGCAACCTTGGGATGAACTTCACCCATCACCGCCGCAGGCATATTGTTAGCAAGCACCTGGGCCTGACGACCCGGATGTAGATAGGTTTCACTTGAACGCTTATACTGTGTATGAGCGCCGAAAAGGGTCATAATTTCTTCTACAATACCTTTAAGAGTAAAGAAATCTTCATCCTTGCCGTAAAGACCGATACAAAGGGTCGGCAGTTCGTCGGGTTGCTCGGTTACAGGCAACGATTTTGGAATAAAGCGCTTGCTTTCTTCAAAAAATCTACCTGACTGTATCTTACGGTTGATATTTGTAGCCATAACGGTAAGCATACTGGTAACAAGCTGTGTGCGCATTGTCGAATACTCATCGCCCAGAGGATTAATAAGTTTTACAACATTTCTGCGCTCGTCATTATCATCCAACATCAAGGTATCAAGTGCACCCGATGCTATAAACGAATAGGTAGCAATTTCATAGCAACCCATTCCGCAAAGCAGTGATTTCATCTTGTCAGACTTTATGCGTGTGGGAAGTTTCTTGCCACGCATAACATCGCCGCGCATAGCAGTACCTACAATGTGGTCGTAACCGTAAATTCGCATAACCTCTTCTGCAAGGTCGGCTCTACCCTCGATATCGTCGCGTATAGAGGGAACGCGAACGGTGAGAACACCGTCTTTAGCAGTAGTAGGCAAGCAAAGACTGTTAAGAATTTCAATCATTTTCTCTTCGGGAATCTGAACACCTAACAATTCAACAATACTGTCTGACTTAACGTTTAAAATCTTATCCTCGGGAAGACCAAGGTTACGGTCGAGTACGCCCTCTATAATATCGCCTGCATCAAGCTCGTCAATAAGCTGCAGCGCACGATCCATAGCAAACCCCACGTTTACAATGTCAACGCCCTTTTCAAAACGACCGCTCGCTTCGGTACGGATGCCGAGCGCACGACCTGTTTTACGAACACTGTCACGACGGAATTTAGCAGATTCAAGGAATAAATCCTTTGTATCGTCCTCAATTTCGCTCTCGCGACCACCCATAATACCCGCAAGGCAAGATGGCTTTTCGCCGTCGGCAATAACGAGCATATCAGGAGTAAGCTTGTAGTCTTTGCCGTCAAGTGTGGTAATTGACTCACCCTCGCGAGCATTACGAACAATGATTTTCTTGTCAGCAAGGTCGTTATAGTTAAATGCGTGCATAGGCTGACCTGTTTCAAGCATAACAAAGTTGGTGATATCAACTATGTTGTTAATAGGACGCATTCCCGATGCGGTAATAGCCTTTTGCATCCAAGCGGGCGACGGTTTTATACGAAGGTTTTTAACCACACGACCTACATAACGCGGGCAAAGGTCATAATTTTGAACTTCTACATCAATATAATCTTTTATATCTTCTCCTACGGTTTTGTAGGTAGGTACCGGAGGATGATATGCAGAACCAAGCACAACAGACGCTTCTTTTGCAACACCTAAAAAGCAGTTGCAGTCGGGGCGGTTTGCGGTGATTTTAAAGTCGATGATATAATCATCGAGGCCGAGAACCTCTCGCATATCGGTACCGGGCGCCCACTCGTCACGAAGTATCAGAATACCGTGAACACTTGCCCCTTCGTAATCCTCTTCGGTAAGGCAAAGTTCTTCGCCCGAGCAGAGCATACCGTTTGACTCTACACCGCGAAGCTTGCCCGCTTTAATGTGCATACCATTGGGTAAATCACTGTTGTCAAGGGCAGCAGGGACCAAGTCGCCCTCCTTAATATTCTGCGCGCCAGTTACTATCTGCACAAGATTATCGGCGCCTATATCCATCTGGCAAATTTGAAGATGATCGCTATCCTGATGCGGTTCTACCTTTACAATGCGAGCGGCAACAACGTTTTTGATGTTTTCGCCCTCGCATTCAATACTTTCAACCTCGAAACCCGCCATAACCATGCGGTCGCAAAGTTCTTCTACGGGGACGTTGATATCTACATAATATTTTAATGCTTTAAGTGAAATTTTCATGAGTTATATCCCCCTTTCTTAAAACTGGTCAAGGAAACGCTTGTCGTTTTCAAACAGCAAACGAATGTCGCTAATCTTATAACGTGTGGTTGTTAGTCGGTCAAGACCAATACCAAATGCAAAGCCACTGTAAACCTCGGGGTCAATGCCGCAACTGCGAAGCACATTTGGATGCACCATACCTGCGCCCAGAATTTCTATCCAACCGGCTCCCTTGCATACACGACAGCCTTTGCCTCCGCACTCACTACACGAAACATCAACCTCAACCGACGGCTCTGTGAACGGGAAGAAAGACGGACGGAATTTTACCTTTGTATCGGGTCCATAAATCTCGTGAGCAAATTGCTCGAGCACACCCTTAAGGTCGCACATGGTAATACCCTTATCAACAACAAGACCTTCTATCTGGTGGAAAACAGGTGAGTGTGTAGCGTCAACCTCATCGGCACGGAATACACGACCGGGGCATATTACGCGGATTGGCGGCTTGCGATTTTCCATAGTACGAATCTGCGCCGCAGAGGTCTGGGTACGAAGAAGAATGTTTTCTGCCAAGTAAAATGTATCCTGCATATCACGAGCAGGGTGGTCGGCAGGTACATTAAGACACTCAAAGTTGTAGTAATCGGTTTCTACCTCGGGACCGTCAACCACGTCAAAGCCCATAGACTGAAAAATATCAATCATATCATTAAGCACAGTGTTAAGCGGATGAAGTTTGCCCGTTTTGTCTGTCTTTGCAGGCATTGTGATATCGATGGTCTCTTGCTTTAACTTAAGCTCGGTAGCTTTTTCGTTCATTTCGGCTACCTTTTTACCCAAAGCCTCGTCAACCTCTGCCTTTGCAGTGTTTACAAGCTGACCCATAATGGGGCGTTCTTCGGGCGCAAGACCGCCCATCATCTTTAAAATGGCGGTGAGCTCACCTTTTTTGCCAAGGTGTTTTACCCTGACATTTTCACAGTCGGCGCTGTTTTTTGCGTCTGCAATAGCAGCAAGCGCCGCAGTCTTGATTTGTTCAAGCTGTTGTTTCATAATCTATCTCCTTTTAAATTTTAACAAAATAAAAAGACTTCGTCCATAAAACAGGACGAAGTCTGTGAATACTTGACTCCGCGGTACCACCCGCATTTTCGCTCAAAGAGCAAACACTCTCCGTGGTCGGTAACGGAACCACAGGCCCGTTGCCACCTACTGCAATTTTCAGCGGCACTGCTCAAAAGGGAACTTCGCGTTGCAGTAAAATAGGCGGCTTACAGCCAAAGACCACCCTCTCTTAAAATCACGTACAACGTTACTTTTCTTTATCAACGCATTTATCAATAAGAAGATTATATCACACTTTTTCAAAAAATCAAGTTTTTATTTTTTTAGCAAATTCGTAAGTTTGGCAAGTTCTTCCATTGTAAGTGTTTCACCACGCACGGTTTCGGGAATATTTGCCTCGTTTAGTGCCTGCCTTAAGACCTCTTTTTCAAGACCTAAGGTATTGCAAACAGTGTTAAGCAGTATTTTTCTACGTTGGGCAAAGCAGGCCTTTACTATTTTAAAGAAAAGTTTTTCGTCCCGCACCTCTATGGGTGGTTTATCGCGTAGAGTAAGCTCAATTACAGCCGAATCAACGTTTGGTGGGGGTAAAAAAGAACTTCTTGGTACACCAAAAAGTGTTTTGGCAGTAGCATAATAGTTAACAGCCACTGTAACTGCACCTGCCGCACGCGAGCCTACCGCGGCGCAAAGACGGTCGGCCGCCTCTTTTTGTACCATAACGGCAATTTTATTTATTGGTAAGTGACTTTCGAGCAAGGTTATAATAACGGGAGAAGTAATATAATAAGGCAAATTTGCACATATATTTATAGTATCACAATCGGCAAATTCTTGTGCCAAAACAGCGTGTAAATCCACCTTTAAAATATCGTTCCATATTATTTTTACATTGTCGCAGTTGGCAAGAGTCTGCTCAAGCACAGGCTTAAGTCGAGTATCAAGCTCTACCGACACAACCTTTTTACAAGCCGCCGATAACTGCGCTGTAAGCACACCAGCGCCAGGTCCAATTTCAAGCACGCCTACATTTTCGCCCGAGACTGCCGCTGCCATACGGGGACAAACGGTATCATCTATCAAAAAATTTTGTCCCAAGGATTTTTTAAACGAAAAACCCTGCGACTCTAAAACGCTTTTTAAATCTTTTTTGTTTGAAATTTTCACGTATTTCACCTGCCAAATACATTATATATAACAATACCACGCCTTTCAAGAAATTTTTAGATGACAAATCGGTTTTTTTGTGTTACAATATAAAAAATATAATTTTTTTGGAAGTGTTTATTTAAAATGGATAACAGATATTTAGAAAATGTAATCGCAGAAATGCAACCGTTCTTTGATCAAAACGGATTTAAGGCGGTAGACGGCGTTTTTAGGAATGATAAAAAAGCTGCTTGCGTTGAATACAGCGACGAGCGCCAGATGTATATTTTAAAAACAGCCGATATTGCCGAGGACGGCAGCTATCAGCTCGAAGAGGTTAACGCTTGGCTTTTTGACGACAGCCAGAACGCTAAGGATGCCGAGGCTGTAGGCATTGACTTTACCTCAACCCTTAAAGCCGAGCTTGGCATCAAGCACAAGCGTTCGGTAACTGCCGCAACATCGATTGATTTGCCCACAGCATCAAAGGATGGATCATACAATATCACTGCTTTTACAAAGAAGGTTCTTGATTTTTTCCCTGTGCTTAAGGACGAATACAAGGCGCACGTAGCAGTTTACGGTAATTTCCTTTATCTTAATTTCTTTGGAGAAAAATTAGTTCCGCAAATAAAATCCGTACTGCTGGAAAATAATAAAAAGAGTGTTAAAAAACTTTTTGACATTTTGCAAAACGGATATTTACAGGGCGACCATGATACCGTAAATACCATTGTTGCCGTTGTTGCCGCCGCTTGTGTAAACGATGAAACAGTAAAATCAAATGCCGTTGCGGCTCTCGGCGAAAATAAGCATTTTATAGATTCACTTACACAGTTTATTCCTGTTGTTTCTTCTAACAAAAAGCTGTCTGCAGCTTTAATAAAATAATTTTAAATTTAAAAAGGTGGTTATCTTATGGGTTGGTTCATTGCTTTAGCAGTAATATTTATTGTAGTTATTATCCCCAACGTGCGTATCGTTCCTCAGGCAACTCAGTATGTTATTGAGTTTTTGGGTAAATACAAATGCACTTGGGATGCGGGTATTCATGTGAAAATTCCGCTTTTAGAACGTATTGCCAACAAAATCACTCTTAAAGAGCAGGTTATGGACTCTCCCCCACAACCCGTTATTACAAAAGATAACGTTACTATGCAAATTGATACGGTTGTGTTTTTCCGCATATTTGACGCAAAACTTTATACCTACGGTGTTGTAAATCCTATCCGCGCGCTTGAAAATCTTACTGCTACAACACTTCGTAACATAGTTGGTGAGATGGAACTTGACGGTACGCTTACTTCACGTGACATTATAAATACCAAAATGGCTGAAATTCTGGACGAAGCCACTGACCAGTGGGGTATGAAGGTAAGTCGTGTGGAACTTAAAAATATTATTCCACCTGCTGAAATTCAGAACGCGATGGAAAAACAGATGAAGGCAGAGCGTGACCGCCGTGAAACACTTTTGCAGGCAGAAGGCCATAAGGCTGCGGCCATTACCCGTGCCGAAGGTGACAAACAGGCAATGATTCTTGCTGCTGAGGGTGAACGCGACGCACGCATAGCACGTGCCGAGGGTGAGGCAAAGGCTATTTATCTTTCTAAAAAAGCTGAGGCCGACGGTCTTGTCGCACTTAAAGAAGCAGGTGTTGATGCCGCAGTGCTTGAGCTTAAAAAGTATGAAGCGCTTGTAAATATGTCGAACGGCACAGCCGCTAAGCTTATTATTCCTACAGACGCTGTAAATACTGTTACGAATAACGCAATATTCAGCGAAACAACAGGTCTTGGAGATAACACAAAGTCGGCGCCTAAGCCCAAAAAAGCTACTAAAATTGACGAATGCTGCGATTGACGCAATTACTTAAAGCCTCTGCTTAAAATGCAGAGGCTTTATTGCTATATTTTTGTAGTGTACATTGAATTTTATCTTGATAAAACGCGTATTATATGGTAAGATAATATGAATACTTATATAACAACGAAAGGGGAATATGCTTATGTCTGATAACCGCGCTATTGGCGTTTTTGATTCGGGACTTGGCGGTCTTACCGTCGCACGAGAAATTATGAAACTGTTACCAAGTGAAAATATAGTTTATTTCGGCGACACCGGTCGTGTACCCTATGGCACAAAGGGCCGTGATACCATTCGCAAATACGCGCTTCAGGATGAGCGGTTTTTACTTTCACACGACGTAAAAATAATAGTTGCCGCCTGCGGTACGGTGTCATCTGTAGCGGCCGATACGGCAGACCTGCTTCCCGTACCATTTGTCGAGGTGGTATCCCATTCGGTGCGTGCGGCAATAGCCGCTACCAAAAACGGCAAAATTGGTATTCTTGCTACCAGCGCCACCATAAACAGCGGCGCGCACAAAAGGCAGATACTTGAGCTTCTTCCCACCGCTCAAGTTATAGAATCGGCAGGTACATTACTTGTTCCTATTGTAGAAGAGGGTTGGACTACCAACGGTGATGTTGTAGCCGTTGAAACCTTAAAACGATACCTGCAGCCAATGATTGACGCAGGTGTTGATACTCTTATTTTGGGTTGTACGCATTTTCCCGTTTTGTCGAGCATTATAAGAAATGTTTTGGGAAATTCGGTAACACTTATAAATATGGGCGAGGCTACCGCTAAAGCGATTAGCAAAATTCTCGAACAAAATGGCAGCCTTAACGATGGTGCAAAAAATGCCGAGTATAAATTTTACGCAAGCGATAAAACCGAGTCTTTTGTAGACACTATAAACATTTTGCTTGGGGACTATAATAAGGATTTCCAGATTGAACAGGTAGATATTGAAAAGGTATGAAAAAAGTTTTAGTAAAAATTAAAGGTGTGCAGGGTCTTGACGGTGAGCAAGATATTATTGAACTTAGCACCGAAGGGACACTCAGATTTTTCGAAGATGAATATATCATCACATATTCCGAAGACCAAACAGTCGAAGGCTCAAAAACAAAAACTCAGCTTACCGTAAAGGGCGATAACTCCGTTATATTAGAGCGCCGTGGCGACCTTAACTCTCGACTTGTAATAACCGAGGGCGAGCGAAACAATTGCCTTTATGCTATACCGCAAGGCAGTCTTTCCCTTGGCATTTACGGCAAAGAGGTAAAGAGCAATCTTACCGAGTGTGGCGGCACGGTTAAAATGGTTTATGCAATAGACATAAATCTTGAGCCGCTCAGCGAAAATACGGTTGAAATTACAGTGGAGGAACGATAAAAAATGTCAGTTTTAGTAAACAAAGCAAAAGAACAAATTGAAAAAATACTGCTTGATGCGGCAAATAAAGCGATTAAAAACGGCGAACTGCCCGAATGTGAGCTTGCGCCCTTTAAGGTGGAGGTTCCTGCCGACCGTAAAAACGGCGACTATGCGGTAAATGCTGCTATGGTTTGGGCGCGCGGCTTTAAGGCGGCACCTCGCGCTATTGCTGAAAAGCTTATGGCAAATGCCGATATTGATGGCTCTTTTATTGAAAAGTATGAAATTGCCGGCCCAGGCTTTATAAACCTTTTTTTGTCGGACAAGTATTATGCTGATATAATCGCTGACGTTATTATAAAGGGTGACGATTACGGCAAAAGTAACTTTGGTGCGGGCAAAAAGGTGCTTGTTGAGTTTGTGTCAGCCAACCCCACAGGTCCTATGCACATAGGAAACGCCCGTGGCGGCGCGTTGGGTGACTGTCTGGCGGCAGTTCTTTCTGCGGCAGGCTACTACACCGAGCGTGAATTTTATATAAACGACGCTGGTAACCAGATAAACAAATTTGGGCTCTCGCTTGATTTAAGATACCAACAAATCTACGCCGACGATATTGAGATGCCCGGGGATTCATACCACGGTGATGACATCGTAGCTCACGCAAAGACTTTTGCCGAAATCAACGGTGACAAATATATGTCAGCCGACGAGGCAACACGCCGTAAGGCCTTGGTAGAATTTGCTTTACCTAAAAATATTCAAGGACTCGAAGATGACCTTGGTAAATACCGCATTAAGTATGACACCTGGTTCCGTGAAAGCACACTTCACAATAACGGTGAGGCCGCTCGTATTGTGGAGCTTTTAAAGAAAAGCGGTCATACCTATACTCAAGAGGGTGCGCTTTGGTTTAAGGCTACAGACTTTGGCTGTGATAAAGACTTTGTGCTTGTTCGCGCAAACGGTGTGCCAACCTACGTAGTGCCTGATATTGCTTACCACTACAACAAGTTAGAGGTTCGTAAGTTTGACAAAGCAATTGACATTTTAGGCGCCGACCACCACGGTTATGTGCCTCGACTTAAAGCGGCGCTTACCGCTTTAGGTGTTGACGCCGACCGACTCGACGTCGTGCTTATGCAGATGGTACGTCTGGTACGTGATGGTGAGGTTATCAAGGCATCAAAACGCTCGGGCAAGGCAATCACACTTGTAACGCTTCTTGACGAGGTTCCCATTGATGCGGCAAGATTTTTCTTTAACCTGCGCGAGCCGAATTCTCATTTTGACTTTGACCTTGACCTTGCAGTCAGCGAATCTAACAGCAATCCCGTTTACTATGTTCAGTACGCTTATGCGCGTATTTGCAGTATTTTGCGCAACCTCGCAGAAGACGGTGTTACAAAACGTGACTGTTCGGCAGAAGAATTGTGTTTGCTTAACGCACCCGAAGAACGCGAGCTTATTATTCACATTTCAGCTCTTACCGACGAAATTATTCAGTCAGCAAAAACATACGATCCCGCGCGTCTTACTCACTATGTAAACGAGCTTGCTACTAAATTCCATAAGTTCTATGCCGCTTGCCGCGTTAAAGGCGATGATGAAACGCTTACTCAGGCAAGACTTAACCTTTGCTATGCTACAGGTATAGTTATTAAAAACGTACTTGATATGCTGAAAATTTCAGCACCCGAAAAGATGTAAAGAAAGGATGTATTCTGCTATGAAAATGGACAACCGCAATTTGACTATGCTTATGGACCTTTATGAAATGACCATGGCAAACGGTATTATGCAAAGCGATATGCGCGATACAATTACATACTTTGATATGTTCTTCCGCCGTGTGCCCGACAATGGCGGTTATGCCATTATGGCAGGTATTGAGCAGCTTATAGATTATCTTAATAATCTGCATTTTGACGATAGCGATATCGAATATCTTAAATCGCTAAATCTTTTCTGTGATGAATTTATAGAATATCTTCGTGACTTTAATTTCTGTTGTGATGTATGGGCAGTACCCGAGGGTACACCTATATTCCCAAACGAGCCTATTGTTACAGTGCGCGGTCCTGCAATTCAGGCAATGCTTATTGAAACAATGGTACTGCTTACAATTAACCATCAGTCTCTTATTGCCACCAAGGCAAACCGTATTGTCCGCGCCGCAAAAGGACGTCCTGTTATGGAATTTGGCGCACGGCGCGCACAAGGTGCTGACGCTGCATACTACGGCGCGCGAGCTGCAATTATCGGCGGTTGCACGGGTACATCCGACATAAAAACCGCCAAAGATTTTGGCACAAAAGCGTCGGGTACAATGGCTCACAGCTGGGTGCAGCTTTTCCCCGACGAATACACCGCATTTAAAACATATGCTGAGACCTATCCCGACAGCTGTATGCTACTGGTTGACACCTTTAACGTTTTAAAATCGGGTATACCAAACGCAATTAAGGTTTTTGATGAAGTGTTAAAACCAAAAGGCTTCCGTCCGCTTGGTATAAGAATTGACAGCGGAGATATTGCGTATCTTTCTAAAAAAGCTCGTAAAATGCTTGATGATGCGGGCTACCCCGATGCTAAAATCTGCGTTTCCAACTCTTTGGACGAACATCTTATTCGCGATATGGACATTCAGGGCGCTTGTATTGACAGTTACGGTGTAGGCGAGCGCCTTATTACCGCTTCTAGTGAGGCGGTTTTCGGCGGCGTTTACAAACTTGTTGCTACCGAACAGGATGGCGTTATCACACCAAAGATTAAAATCAGTGAAAATATTGCAAAAATTACCATTCCCGGTGTTAAAATTCCGTGGCGCCTTTACGACAAAACCACAAATAAGGCTATTGCCGATGTTATCACACTTAATTATGAAAAAATTGATGATACAAAGCCATACGAAATCTTTGACCCCACATACACATGGAAACGCAAGACCGTTACCGATTTTTATGCGCGTAAGCTACAGGTTAA
Organism: Acutalibacteraceae bacterium; assembly: GCA_045602525.1. Classification (GTDB taxonomy): domain Bacteria; phylum Bacillota; class Clostridia; order Oscillospirales; family Acutalibacteraceae; genus UBA737. The sequence continues at coordinate 5,046 of JAZSBS010000125.1, read as the reverse complement.
GATTTTTGAACGCGGTGAACAGGTTTACACCTCTCCCACCGTTACCGAAATTGCCGCTTTGCGTGAAAAGCTTGTGGATAATCTTTGGGACGAGGTTAAGCGTTTTGAAAAACCCCACACCTATTATGTGGATTTAAGTCAAGACCTTTGGGACCAGCGAAACGAACTGCTTAATAAGGCCAATAAAAAATAAAGGAGACTCAAAATGAAAAAGATATTATATCTTGTTCTTTGTATATTTTTTGTTTTTTCACTTACCGCCTGCGGCAATAATTCGGGCGGCAACGACCATTCTGTCGATGTAGAATACTACGCCAAACTTGGACAAATAAACGACATTGACTATAGGCTTGGCGACGACGTTGATGAAACAAAAAGCGTTATCAGTACTGCGACTGTTAGCGATGAGGGTGAATACCTTTATTACGATTACCAATCTGGTGATTATACAATTATGACTGATGGTACCGTTTGCTGTTGCTATAAGACCGACGACAAGGCGGCAGGCATTACCTATATTGTAAAATATGGCGATGCTTACGGTTTTAATGTTGGTACTGTATCCACTCAGGTTCGCGATAGTATGAGCAATATGGGCTATGAAACAGAAGAACGCGAGGCCAAAAACGGCGAACTTTTCTTTTTACCGGCAAGCACTGGTATTACCGTTTTAGAATACCAAATCAAAGAAAACACCGTGTTGTTCGTATTTCAAGAACACGCACTTAGCGCTGCGGTGATATATAAAAAATAAATCTTAGGAGAACTTTAATCCCTTATGTTATTAGATGAAAAACAAATTGCAGGCACTTTTCCCGCAATGGCTTTGCGCGGAGTTGTTGCTTTCCCCGATATGATGCTGACGCTTGACGTCGGCAGAAAAAAATCGGTGCGCGCACTAAGCTTTGCTATGGACAAAAACGTGCCGATTTATCTTGTAACCCAAAAGGACATCGCGGTCGAGGATCCAAATTCAACCCACCTTTATGAAATGGGCTGTCTTTGCCGCGTGCGTCAGGTGCTGAAAATGCCTGACGGTGGCGCAAAGGTGCTTGTTAAAGGACTTTACCGCGCACGTCACCTTACCTTTAATGATAACGGCTCTCACTTTGTTGCCACCATAGAAAAATGCGAGGACAAGCATATTCGCAATCGTGAGGTTTATATTGAAAGTCTTATCCGCCGCATCCGCGCCGAATTTGAACGTTACGCAAACGTTGCTCAAAATCTGCCTAATGATATTATTCTTAATGTGGCGACCAACGAAAATCTATCTAATCTTTGTGATTTTATCGCTTTTAATATTCCTGCGCCCTACGACGACAAGCAGTACGTGTTGGAGCAGCTTAATGTTGTAACCCGCGCTAAAATATTACTTGAATTGCTTTCAAAAGAGCGTGAAGTCACCGAAATTGACAATCGCATCGGGCAGAAAACCCGCGCCCATATTGATGAAAATCAGCGCGATTATTATCTTAAAGAGCAGATGCGTGTTATAAGTGAAGAGCTTTATGGCGACGATGCTATGGGTGAAATTGATGAGTATCATCAAAAGACTGAAGAGCTTAACGCAAATGATAAAATTAAAGAAAAGCTCCACGCCGAAATAAACAAGCTTTCTAAAATGCCGCAGGGCGCACACGAAAGTACGGTGTCACGCGCTTATATCGAGACCTGTCTTGCGCTTCCTTGGAACAACTGCAATGACGCGGTTGTAGATATCAACCGCGCGGCAAAAATTCTTGACCGCGATTTTTACGGTATGAAAAAGGTAAAAGAACGCATTTTAGAGATGCTGTCGGTTTACGCCTTATCTCCAGAATCAAAGGGCAACATACTCTGTCTTTACGGGCCTCCCGGCGTGGGTAAAACCTCTATAGGAAAAACCATTGCCGAATGTATGGGCAGAAAATATCAGCGCATATCCTTAGGCGGTATGCATGATGAAGCCGAAATTCGAGGTCACCGTAAAACCTACATAGGCGCTATGACCGGTAAGATTCTGACCGCTATTAAAAATGCAGGTGCGTCCAACCCATTAATACTGCTTGACGAGGTTGACAAGTTAGGCTCCGACTACAAGGGCGACCCCTCTAGCGCGTTGCTTGAGGTGCTTGATCCTGAGCAAAACTGCAACTTTACCGATAATTTTCTTGAAATTCCATACGATTTAAGCCGTGCGGTATTTATCACCACAGCAAACTCACTCGACACCATACCCGCGCCGCTTCTTGACCGTATGGAAGTGATATCGCTTGACGGATATACTCGAGAAGAGAAATTTAATATCGCAAAGCGCCATATTGTACCTCGTGAAATCGAGGCGCACGGCTTGTCATCTAAAAATTGTCGATTTGCCGACAGTGCGCTTTACGGTATTATAGATTTTTACACCCGTGAAGCAGGTGTGCGTAAATTACAGCGCACTATCGGTTCGCTTTGCGGTAAAGCCGCAAAGCAGATTGCCGAGGGTAGCGCACAAAGAGTAACCATAAAAGGCACTGACCTTAAAAATATGATAGGACATAAAAAATATCGTCCCGAAACAATACTGCCGCAAGACGAAATCGGCATAATAAACGGCCTTGCTTGGACACAAGTAGGCGGCGAGATTATGCAAATGGAGGTTGCAGTGCTTGAGGGTAGCGGTAAAACTGTTCTAACAGGTAACCTTGGCGACGTTATGAAGGAATCGGCCGAAGCTGCCATTACATTTGTACGCGCAAATGCCGCAAAATACGGTATAGATACTGAATTTTACAAACACAAAGACATTCACATTCACGCTACCGAATCGGCAGTGCCCAAGGATGGACCTTCGGCGGGTGTTACCATCACCACCGCTCTTATATCTGCCCTTACAGGCAGAGCCGTTCGCCGTGATATTGCTATGACAGGCGAGATATCTATACGTGGCAGAGTTCTGGCTATTGGTGGACTTAAGGAAAAGGCTATGGCCGCCTATCGCGGCGGTGTAAAGCGTGTATTTATACCACACGACAACATCCCCGATATAGATGAGGTTGATGAAAAAGTGCGCGAAGGTCTTGAGTTTATACCAGTACAGTATGTAACCGATATTATCGACCGCGCGCTTTTGCCACTGGTTGATGAAATCCCCGAAAAAAATACGTATTTGCATAGTAACCCAACAAAATCACACGCCATAAGAAATTAAAAAGGGGTGGCCGTATGAACTGGAATAAGGTTGATTTTGAAGCCGCATTTGGTACACTCGACCAGCTAACAGCCTCTGATATGCCCGAAATTTGTTTTTCAGGACGTTCAAATGTTGGTAAATCGTCACTCATAAATAAAATACTTAATCGCAAGTCTATCGCGCGCGTAAGCTCAACCCCCGGTAAAACGGTAACTATAAACTTTTACCGTCTAAGCGATTTTCGTCTTGTAGACCTACCGGGTTACGGCTACGCAAAGGTTGCCGACCATGACCGAGAGCGCTGGGCAGAGCTTATGGAAGGCTACTTTCGCACAGGTCGAAACATAAAACTATGCTTGCAGCTTATAGATATGCGCCATCCTACAACAGAATTTGACATTTCTATGCTGGAATTTTTAGCGCATTTTGAAATTCCATACGCTGTAGTTCTCACCAAATGTGACAAGCTTAATAAATCAGAATTTAATAATCGCCTCGCTTCTTTAAAGGACGAGCTTGGCGATTTTGGTGACGGAATTACAATTATTCCGTTCTCTGCGCTTAAAGGTACGGGCGCCGAGAATGTACGTAAAACGATTGAGTTAGCATTATCAAAATAATATTTAATATAAGCAAAAGGAAACCGCAAATTTGCGGTTTCCTTTTTGTTATCCTAATCAACAATTTCAATTTTAATCAGCAGTCCTTAAATTTAGTACGCCTTACCCCAGTAAAGCATCTTTTCTGCCTTTTTGCCACAACAAACACAGGTATCACCTATTGTTTCTTGCTCGAAAGGTATGCATCGCGATGTTATACCTGCTACCTCTTTAAGCTTATCCTCACATTCGCGGTCGCCGCACCACATTGCACGGATAAATCCAGGCTTGGTATCGGCAAGTTCTTTTATCTCGTCAAGCGTCTTTGCATCATAGGTCATAGACTCACGGCGCTCTAACGCCTTATTGTAAATCGCGGTATGATACTCAGCTAACAACTCGGGTATGCGCGTTTCAAGTTCGTCAAGACTTACAAAAATCTTTTCGCGATTGTCACGGCGAACCACAACACATTGGTTGTTTTCTATGTCGCGGGGACCTATTTCTATACGAAGCGGAACTCCCTTCATTTCGTATTCTGCAAATTTCCAACCTGGTGTCTGGTCTGAATTGTCAAAACGCACGCGGCAAACCTTTTTGAGTGTATCACAAATTTCGGTTGCTTTTTCCACAACGCCTTCCTTATGAGATGCAATTGGCACAATTACAACTTGAATAGGTGCAATAGCGGGTGGCAATACAAGACCGTTATCATCACCGTGGGTCATAATAACCGCACCGATAAGGCGGGTAGTTGTACCCCAAGATGTCTGATATGGATGAACAAGCTTGTTTTCCTTGTCGGTAAACTGCACCTCAAACGCACGTGAGAAACCATCTCCAAAATAGTGTGAGGTTCCGCTTTGAAGCGCTTTACCATCGTGCATAAGCGCCTCGATTGTGTAGGTCGCTTCTGCGCCTGCAAATCTCTCTTTTTCGGTTTTCTCACCGCGGACAACAGGCATTGCAAGACATTCCTCTGCAAAATCAGCGTAGGTATTAAGCATACGCTCGGTCTCGCTTCTTGCCTCGTCGGCAGTTGCGTGAATGGTGTGTCCCTCCTGCCAGAGAAATTCTCTTGAACGAAGGAAGGGACGGGTGGTTTTCTCCCAACGGACAACCGAACACCACTGATTATAAAGCTTGGGAAGGTCGCGGTAGGAGTGAACGATGCTCTTGTAGTGCTCGCAGAAAAGGGTTTCGGAGGTGGGACGAACGCAGAGGCGCTCCTCTAACTTTTCGTGGCCGCCGTGGGTAACCCAGGCAACCTCGGGAGCAAAGCCTTCA
>JAZSBS010000124.1:0-3456 GCA_045602525.1 Acutalibacteraceae bacterium | reverse complement strand
TAAATTCTTTATAAGATGTACCGATTAACACTGTTTTGGGAGAATCAAGATAAAGTTCTACCGCACCGCCCCAAATATCAAAACGGCGGTTACTGACGTCATCAGTTAAATCGTAGCCCCTATCAACTGCGAAGGGGTCATCTTCAACAGTACTTGTGTTGATGGCGGTTATTATTTCATTATAGGCATCCTTTGTAAGTCGGGGTAACAAAAATCCCGCAACCGCTACAACGATAACTATTAATACAGCCAGAAGCTTTTTGATAAGTTTTGCTTTTTCGCATTTGTAAAGATACATAACACAAGCGAAAACCGCTACCGCAACACCTGTGCAAACAGCGCCTGTTCTTGAATCTGATAGTGCAACATAGAATACGCAAAGTGCAACAGCAAGTCCGCAAAGCACTCTTATAATAGGCTTTTTGTATTTGCAAATAAAGTATATAAGTATAGCAATTGTAGCGGACGCGGTCATAGCGCCGTTGTTGGCATCAATAAACACACCGAACAAACGGCCGATTTTAAAACCGTAAAAATACTCATAGCCCGTATCCTGCGTTACAACCTTGCCGTTAATGCCTAAAGCCATAAATAAGATACCGCCGATAATACAAATCACTGTGTACGCCACAAATACCTTCATCATAAGTTCGATATTTTTGCGCACCTGTTCTGCAGTTTTTCCTTGATTTATAAGATATAAAATCAAGAAACAATACGCCCAGTGCAAACAAATAACAACATTTTGTTTAAAAGCGGGGCCAACATTAAGCAAAACTGAAATACCGATACTCGCAAGCAGTGCCACAAGGCAATAAAGTGATGGCATTTTTATATAGTCTTTATAATTTATTACTCGATAAAAAATAATAGCCAAGCCTAACATAAAGGTCGGCCACATAACTATAGAAATGATAAATTTGCCGTAGGTTATAACATTCGAGCCCAATGCGGCATACAGCATAAAAGCATATATAAATATTTTCTCTAATATATCCGCATATTTTGCGGAAATCTTAAGTTTAGACATTTTTTCCTCCGTTTAACTTATTGCCGACAGTAATTTTTCGATCTCGTTTTTGATATTATAACCTTTTTGAGATATCTGTAAAGTCATATCTCGGCGGGCAGTGATTTCGGTTTTAGCAATTTCACTTGCCCAAACCGCTGCGTTTGCTTCAATACTTAAAAAACGAACATTATCGGTTAAAGTGATTTCTTCTACAGGGAAATTATCAGAAAAGAAGCATTTTAAATCAGACATTTGTGCCTCGACAGCAACAATGGCCAGTCCCTCATATTTTGACGGCAAAAGAAAAACATCTGCCGCACACATAAGCCCGGGGATATCCGAGCAGGCACCTAAAAATTTAATCGAGCCCGATATACCAAGCTTATTTGCATATTCCTTTATTTCGTTTTCCATCTCGCCTATTCCGGCGTACAATAAAACCGAATCTGGTTTTATTTTTAAAAGCTCAGCAAAAATATCAATGAGGTAAATTGGGTTCTTTTGATTTACCATTCTACCCACATGTAAAACCGCAAATTTATCGGTTATGCCAAGTTCTTGCCTTTTTTGTTCTCTTTTTTGCTTGTCAAAAGCAAATTTTTCGGTATTAATTGCATTGCGTATTACCCTGTAATCGCCATTTTTTATGGTTTTCTCGGTAAACATATGCCTTGCCGCCCCTTCAGAGCACGCAAGCTTTATATCGGCAAAGAAATTCATAATGCCCTTAAAGGTTTTATGCAAACGAACCTTTTCATCAAAGCTGTTGTGTGAATGTACAATAATCTTTCGGCCAAAAAGTATCGGGGCTATCATATTAAGAAAGCTGCCCGCATTCATAATATTGAAATAAACCTTTTTATACTCTTTATGCTTTTTGAGTATTTTTGAAAAGGCCGTTATTTGACCGATTATGCTATCACTTTTTTTGGGTATGTGATGTATAATTGAGCCGCCCGCCAACACTTCATCTTGATACGCCATCTTGTCCCAATCAGTAACAAAATCAAACGTTATTTTATCTTTTGGAATATTGCGGTACATTGTCATAACATAGGACTCCATACCGCCTGCGGTATCAGTCATACCGTAAACTAAAATTTTTTCCATATTTAATCCTTCCTAGTAGACTGACGGAATTTTGCAATCATAAAAACAGGTAAATACAAGTTATGTTTTATAAAGAACAATGTCAAAGCGCGGGCTTTTGAAAACAGTGAATAATCTGAATCTTTTAATGCCTTGCCGAAGCACTCGTCGTTACAAAGTTTTTTAAGATATGCAAATTTTTGTTTAAGATTTAGGGGGTTTTCGGGATGAAAGACATTGTTAACAACAATAATTAAAAGATGGGAAAGCACAAAATTGCTTGCAAGCTTGTTAAATTCCTCACTATTTAACTGCTTTACACTGTCAACTATCTTTACCATACCTTTTTCATAAAGCTGTGGCATATTCTCACGGAATTTTCGCACTGCCGAGCCCTCGGACACGGTGTAGCTATAAAGAATTTCCCTTAAATAGTGAATTTTCCCAGCGTTGCAATAACATTTAATTGCAAAGTCCGCATCCTCCGCCAACACAAGCGATATATCAAAATACAAGGAGTTTTTAAGCAAAAACGCCCTTTTGAATGCTTTGCCCCAACAAAGAGCAAGTCCCTTTTCCACTACCAGTGAGTCCCTTATGATTTGGCGACACTCAGCACCATCAAAGATTTTAGAATCTTCCGAATAATATACATTTTCTTTTGTACTGCCGTAGGTTTTGCAATAATCAAAACACACTATATCCGCACAAGACACATCGGTAGCGGCTATTATTTTTTCTATCGCGCCATCAAGCAAACAGTCATCCGCATCAACAAAAACAACGTATTCCCCGCTTGATAAGTCTATACCCACATTTCTCGCATTAGAAACACCGTTATTTTCAATATGCCGTACTATAACCCCTTTTTGTCCATCTAAATTGCTTAAAAAGGTTAATGTATCGCTGTTAGTCGAGCCGTCATCAATGATAATTAGTTCAAAAAGGTCGTTATTTTGACCTAACACCGATGTTACAGACATTTCCAAATAATTAACGGGTGTGTTGTAAACGGGCATTATAACGCTGATTTTAGGCTTCAAAATATCACCGCCGATTATGGTTAATTACTTGTGGAAGAGCTTTCTTCCTCAGTTTTTAAATACGTGCCTTCTTCTTTAATAAAGTCGTGTATTTTTTGTGTAGCTATATCAAGGTCGTAAATGCTGTACCAAACTTCCCGTCCATTAACGATAAGGATAGCATCTTTACCCGATTTTTCGCCGCAATCCTCATCCGGTATGCTCAAGCTCTCAATTGTGGGAGATTTTGTGAGCGCCCATGTAGCCATACTTGTAATTTCGTTATTGGTAAGGGAGGTTTCGCATTTGCCGAGTGCCATTTTTATAAGTCCC
>JAZSBS010000123.1:0-18998 GCA_045602525.1 Acutalibacteraceae bacterium | reverse complement strand
AGGCCTTCCTGAATAAGCTGCTTTAAGCTCCATCCTGCGCAGTAGCCCGTAAGCATTGATAAATCGTGAATATGAAGGTCAGCATTGCGGTGTGCATTGCCGATTTCATCATCGTATATTTCAGAAAGCCAGTAGTTAGCTGTTACTGCGCCCGAGTTAGAAAGAATAAGACCGCCCACAGAGTATGTAACGGTAGAGTTTTCTTTAACGCGCCAGTCACTGATATTAAGATAGTTGTCTATAATCTCTTTATAATCAACCATGGTAGCGTTTATATTTCTAACCTTTTCACGCTGACGACGATAAATAATATATGCCTTTGCAACATCATCATAGCCCGCTTTAATCAGTACAGATTCTACACTATCCTGAATATTTTCAACAGTAATTTTACCATCCTCAATCTTTTCAGTAAAATCTGCGGTAACCTTAAGCGCTAAAAAATCTATAACATCCTGATTGTATGCTTTTTGGCAAGCATCAAATGCCTGTTTGATGGCTTCACTAATCTTATTAATGTCAAAATTTACAAGCTTGCCATCACGTTTTACTACGTTATACATATCCTGTCCCCTTTTCTGTTTTTTATATACCCCATCATTTCATTTAGGGTGAGCAAGATACATTATATAGGGTATTTTGTGTTTTGTCAATAGTAAAATGCACAATATCTTGTGTTAAATTCCTCTTATTTCCACTTTTTGTATTATACTTCTAACCACAGACCGCATTAAATCAAGGGTTTCACGATTTACAGCCGATAAATTATTTTTTATAAGGTCACCCGAATCTATAAAATTTTGTAAAAAATATTTGTCGGCGCCGACAATCCACTCGGCAATTTTTTTAACATCGTCTATTGTGTGGTACTCTTTTACTATAGTAGTTCTAAATTCAAAGTCTATTTTACCCCGCTTTAAGATTTCAACACTTTTCTCTACATTTTGTAAATCTTCCTTACTGCACTCGGCTGTAAGAAGATATTTTTCTTGTGAGTTTTTAATATCCATAGCGACGTAGTCAATAAGGCAATCATCTATAAGTGATTGTAATTTTTCGGGGTAGGAGCCGTTTGTATCCAGTTTTACAAGATAGCCTAAATTTTTTACCTTTTTAATAAACTCGGGCAAATCTTTATGCATTAGAGGTTCGCCGCCTGTAATGCATACACCGTCCAATATTCCGCTACGTTTTTTTAGATAATCCAAAACATATTCTTCGGTAAAAAAGTTAGAATTATCGATATGTGTGACAAGCGCCGCATTATGACAAAACGGACAGCGAAAATTGCACCCTGCAGTAAACAGGGTGCATGCAGTTTTTTCAGGATAATCGAGTAAGGTTAATTTTTGAAATCCACTGAATTGCATTTTTATTTTTCCTTTTATAATTAGTTATCTGCTGCAAATTGTTCTTCGATTGCCTTTTTACTGTCCGGCTTTGAATCGCCGTGACGCACTAAGCACATAGTGATAAACGAAGCCGCCGAAAAGATTACTGCGTAGGGGAACAAAATTTCATATCCCCACCATTTGATAAACCAGCCCGAAAGCAATGGGGTAACAATCTGCGCCGCCATAGAGAATGTATAGTAATAGCCCGTGTATTTGCCCACATCGGAGCCGGTACACATTTCAACAACCATTGGAAAAGAGTTTACGTTAATTGATGCCCAGCCCACACCAATGATACCAAACATCACATACATAATCCACGGGTTTTGGGTTGCCGTTTGGGCGCTGATAAAAATTGCAACCGTATAACAAACGGTCATTAACACTATGCCAACAAGCACCGCTTTTTTTCTGCCGATTTTGCTTGATAAAAAGCCAAGAGGTACAAACGCCGCTATAGCCGCAACAGTAGCAACAGTCAAGAACATAGACGATGCGCCGAGGTCTATGTTCCATATTTTTATGCAATATCTTGAAAACGTGGTTGTTACGCCGTTGTATGCAGTATACCACAAAAATACCGAAAGCAAAATAAGTACAAGGCTTGCTATAACGGGTTTAGAAAGCTTTGTGCCCTTGCTTGATTCTTCCTCGTCTTCATCTTTAATGTTTGTCTCAGCCAAAACCTTGTTTTCTTTTACTGAGAACACCATTATAAGCACTGATACCAGCATAAATCCCGCTATTATTAAAAACACAAGAGTAAAAGATTGATTTGATGCATATATCTTTTTTTCTTCACCATTTATAACAACAGTTTCACTCTTTAGCATAAACATCATTAAAATGGTCGCAAAAATTCCACCGATATAACCAACAAGATTTATAATAGCGTTACCCTTGCTACGAAGTGGTTTTTCGGTAACGTCGGGCATATATGCTACCGCAGGAGAACGATATGTTGCCATTACAACAAGCAGAGCCATAAGGGTTATAATAAAGCCCCAGAAATTGACCCTGTTTTCAAAGTATGCCAAAACACAAAGCAAAATCACCGACCCTATTGTTCCATAAAGTATATATGGCGTGCGCTTGCCGAGTTTGGTATGTGTTTTGTCTGAAAGTTTCCCAAAAAGAGGCAACATAAACACAGCCAACACATTATCCGCCGCCATAAACGCATTTGCAACGGGTGTGTCAAGTTTAAATTTTTCCTCTAAAATGTACGGAATTACCTGATCGTAAAACTGCCAGAAAGCAAGGATTGCCATAAATGCAAAGCCTATTAGTATGGTGCGCTTGTAATTTAACTTCATATTTTTATCCCCTTAAAATTTTTTAAATCAGCTCTATTATTGCGGCAAGGTTTCCGCGCTTACCCGCAGTCGCTCTGTGCGAGTGAAGCTCGGTGGCGTTACAACAGGTACAAATATCGCTTATATCAATATTTTCCTCTCTTATACCTGCAGACAACAAGATGTTTTTATTGGCGGCAACCAAATTTAACATAAAATGATTTTCGTCACGTCCCTCACGGAAGACATCGGTAATATCTATACCGCTTTTGACAAATGCATCAAATACAGGAGTGTCAACCTCGTAGCAGTTCTGACAAATGCATGGTCCTATTGCAGCAATTATATCGGCAGTATTGCATCCAAATTCACTTACCATCTTTTCTACCGTGACTTTTCCTATTTGACTAACCGTTCCGCGCCAACCTGCATGAGAAGTAGCGCAAACACGTTTTATCGGATCACAAAACAAAAGCGGGGTGCAATCGGCATATTGCGTTACAAGCGCAACACCGGATTTATTTGTAATAAGCCCGTCAACATCGCTAAAGCTTGGACGTGTGTATCCTGTGCTACAGTCGGCTTTTGTAACAATTTTCACATTGTTGGTGTGTGTTTGCTTACTTAATACCAAGTGTGATATGTCAATGCCTACCGCACCACACAATCTGCGATAATTTTCTTCTACTGCTGAAAAATCATCACCGCTTGAAAAGCTTGTATTCAGCTCGCTGTATTGCCCCTTGCTGACACCGCCTAAACGCGTGGAAAAGGTATGTCTTACCGCACCACAGGCAGTTAGACGCGGAAAGGTTATATAGACCAAATCTCCCTGTTTGTTAATTTTTAAGTTTTTACTTTTCATTGGCATCCTCAATTTCATCCAAAAGACGATTGGATTTGATTATAAATCGGTTTGCCGCCGATTTTCCAAGACGTTCGGTAATTGTGTCTAGAGCCTCTTTTATTTGCGGCGGTCTGTTTTTTATTGAATGAGCATCGCTTGCCAAATATGACACATAGCCGCCTTTTATTAATTTTTCGCAGCACTTTGCTTCTTCTTTAGAAAGCACCCCGCCGGCATTAATATGCGCCAAGGCATAACCATCTGATACAAGTTTTAACAATTTTTTATAACCTTTTAATTTGCTATATCTTTCAATGTGCGCAAGAATTATTACAAAACCCTGTTGCTCACCAATATCTATTATATCCTGTAAAACAATTTTAGTAATTGGCACACCGTAAGGAAGCTCCAGAAGTATATAATTGGTGCCGTTTATCGCAAATTGTCTTAGCGCCTTGCTTTTGCCTATGCCGCTAAAATAACGGAGTTCACAACCTAAATATATGTTTGGGAGTTCTTTTCCCGCTACCGTTCTTTGCAGCGCGTCATATGCAGCAGTTGTTTTTTCAATAAATTCTTCGGCATTATCGCTTTCAGGATAAAAATGCGGTGTTGCAATAACATCGGTAACGTCCTGTTTTTTTAACATCTCCAGCAGAGCTATTGCCGTATCCATATCCTTTGCGCCGTCGTCAACAGCGGGCAAAATATGTGCGTGTATATCAAGATAACCCATTAAAAACCTTCTTTACAAAAAATCGGGAAAACGCCAAGGTTCTCCCGATTATAATTTAATTGCTACTTTTTGGTTCTTCTGCCGTATCAACATGATTTTTAAGCGTGGGCGTGCTGCCATAACCATAGCCGTAACCATATTTTGAATATCCATACTTGCGGTAATAACTGTACTTACGGTAACCGTATTTGCGATAACCGTAACCACGGCCCGACTTTGGATTTGCCGCATTCATAATAGCGCCAAGCAAATTAATATTTGCGAACTTAGCTGCCTCTATTGCGCGATTAATCGAATCGGTAGGTGTAATCTGATCCTTTACGACCAGAACAAGTCCTGCGGTATGGGGCGCTATAACCAACGCATCAGTAACCACATCTACAGGTGGAGTATCTATAATTACATAGCTATATTCCTTACCCACGGTCTCAACCAATTCTTTAAATCGCGTCGAACCTAAAAGCTCTGATGGGTTGGGAGGTACCTGACCTGCTGTAATAACATCTAAGGTATCGCTTATATGATTAATAACTTCTGTATACCTATTGAAGCCTGCAAGAATATTGGAAAGTCCTGCTGTGTTTTCAAGCTTTAGTTTTTTGTGAATGGAACTTTTACGCATATCCGCGTCGATAAGCAACACCTTGTCGCCAAGTTGCGAAAAAGCAATCGCCATATTAACAGAGGTTGTTGATTTACCCTCGCCTGCCTCTGGACTGGTTATACCAAAAACCTTTGTTTCGCTACTCGATAACAAAAAAGTAAGATTGGTACGGATTGCCTTGTAGGCTTCAACCACAGCAAATGGAACATGTCTTGTTTCACTTATGTTCATAACAGCGCTTTTGCTGTCTTGCGATTTTTTAATAACCACTGCCGTAGCCTCCTTTACGCTTTGATTTACGATATCCGCTACCTTCTGCGTTCTCAAAATCGGGAACTGCGCCCAAAAGCGGAACATCAAAATTACTGGTAAAGTCTTCTTCACCCTTTATGGCACGATTCATAGATTCGATTATAAAAAGTATTGCGTATGCCGCAACAGCGCCAACAACGCCTGCTACGCCCGTTGTCATCATCGTACGCGGATATGTCATAGCCGCCTTAATTGCGGTAGATGCAACATTTGCACGCGCGGAAGGAATAAATTCAGGTATGTAATTACAAGCGATTTCTACAAATTTATTTGCGATACGCATAGCTTCCTTTGGGTCAGTGCTTGAAAATGTTATGTCTATAAACAGAGTATCATCACTTCTTCTTGCAACAGAAGATGCGCCCATAAGACCCTGATAGCTGTATTCCTTTCCAAGCTGGTCTGCAACCTTTTTGTAAATGTCAGGTGTGTTAAGAATATCAACCACAGTATACGCAAGATACAATGACGCCGAGATATCACTGCCTGAAATTTTATCGGTAGTTTCGGCATAAGAGGTTATAACCGCACCGTTGGTTACGAGTATTGATGCTGTAGCGCTGTACGAAGGGGTTAATAGAAATTTACAATAACTAAACGCTGCTGACGCAAAAACAATCGCCGCTAAAATAATTACCCATATGCGCCGCCACGCAAGCATTACAAGATCCATAATATTTATAGTTTTTTCTTCCATTTTATTCCTCTCTTAAAACAAATAGTCACATTAGTTACACATTTATTTTATAATAACATTTTTATATGGGTTTTTCAAGTGCTTATTTTGCATATCTCGAATATAAATTAATTTGATCATAAACTGTAGGCCAAAGACTTAATCCCTTAAGCGTTACACAGATGTATTCTGTGCCGCTGTCACTCTTACCGAAGCTGGCTATACAATAGCCTGATTCGGTAACAAACCCTGTCTTTCCACCCAATATATCAGAGCCTTCGGGCTCGGTACCGTACATGTAGCTAAAAAGAGTACTTGTAAGAGCTATTCCGTCGGGATTTTGCGGCGTTGATGCAGTTGTATACTGATAGGTAGAAAGTATTTTACGACATATTTCATTTTGCATCGCAACGCGAACAATTACTGCCATATCCTCGGGTGTTGTGTAGTGGTTTTTATCATACAAGCCGCTTGCGTTTGTAAAATTGGTGTTTTTAAGTCCAAGCTCTTCCGCTTTTTTGTTCATTAGCTTTACAAACGCTTCTTCACTGCCTGCAATTTTTATTGCAAGTCCGGCCGTTGCATCCGCACCCGACGGCAATATCGCACCGTAAAGCATATCGGTCATATTAACTGCTTCGCCGTCACCAAACCCCGCCATTGTAGCCTCCTGCCTAAAAAACGGGTCGGTAATTTCATAACTGAAGGTAAAGGTATCGTTATAGTCAGTTATATGGTCACAAGCAGTAAGAATTGTCATTATCTTAGTGGTCGACGCGGGGTAACAACGCTCTCTGGCGTTTCGTGCCGCTACAACGGTGTTTGTATCACAGTTTACGATAATGATACCCTGACTGTTTATATCCGTCGAAATTTCAGCAGTATTGTCACTAAATTCTGCAAAATAGTTTACAGTAGGTTGTTTTGGTTCTTCAACATCGCTAACTGTGTTATCTGTATTTTGGGTATCAGCATTTTCTTGCGGCTGAGACTTTGGTTTTTTTGGTACGGCTATCGCCAGTATTAGTGCTACAACCAACAAAACCGCCACAACATAAACCCAAGGGCGAAGACGAAACACACCGCCATAAATCCTTTTAGAAGTTTTTCTTTTCTGTTGTGTTTGTGGTTTTTCTTGCGATTTTCTTTCCAGACTTTTTTCAAGGGCAGAAAAATATTCGCCGTAATCTTTATTGTTAAATTGTTCGGACATACTTTTCCACCTCTTTTATATCTTATCTAAACATTAACAATTCCCCTTGTGCTAAGGGGAATTGTAGCGTTAAAATCTACGTCCTGCTCCGCCGCCACCGAAAGAGCCGCCGCCACCTCTGAATCCACCAAAGCCGCCTCCAGAGTTGAAGCCTCCGCCACTATGGTGATTAAATCCGCCGCCAAAGAAGCGTGGCGAGCCAAATATAAACAGTCCGCCCCGTCTGCCGAAAACGCCCATATAAAGCGCTACTAAAATTATAAGCACTATCCACGAAATCATAATTTCGCCAAAAGAGCTTGTGTCGCTTTGCGCATCGGGCAACAAGTCGGCAGGCACATAGTTTTCGGACGGTTGCATACCGTATTCAATATAAATCTCGTTAACAATTGCGCTGTAAATATTTACAAGTCCTGCGGAAAAATTATCATCAGAAAAAAATGACAAGCCGTAATTATCTATAATTCGACCCGTTTTGCTGTCCGGCAGTGCACCCTCAAGCCCGTAGCCTACGGCAATATAAATTTCGCGGTCGCCCGCAGACAGCAAAACAACAACACCGTTATCCTTTTCCTCGGCACCAACGCCCCACTGCCTGCCAAGCTCTAACGCATATTCAGCGGTCTCCCTACCATCAAGGCTGTCCACAGTTACAACAACCGCTTGTGCCGTAGTGGCATCGTCAAGAGCGGCGCCCTTTGTATATATCGCATCTATATCGGTATCGTTCATAACGCCCGCAAAATCATTAACAAAAAATTTATCGGTAGGCGTCGGATACTGTTCTTTCGCCTTTTTGCCGCAAGATACGAGCGATATTATTAAAATTATAGGCAGTACGAGCGTTACCGCTCTTTTTATTACCCTTAAAAATTTAGCGTCCATATCAACTGAAATCTACTGTCGGCGCTTGATTAGCAGACTCGTCCGCTTCAAAATACTCTACTTGTTCAAAGCCAAAAATCCCTGCTGCGATGCTACCTGGAAAACGACGAACAGCCCTGTTATAAATCCCTGCTGCGTCGTTATAATCCTTACGTGCTACAGCAATACGATTTTCGGTGCCTGCAAGCTCGGTTTGCAAATCAATATATAACTGATTGGCTTTAAGCTCCGGGTACGCCTCGGTTACGGCATTTACCCAAATGTCGATAGCGCTGTCCAGTTGTGCGCTAGCCTCGGCTTGCTCGGCAGCACCCGATGCGGCAGCTACCTTTGAACGCGCCTCGGTAACTGCGGTAAAGGTTGACTGCTCGTAATCGGAATAACCCTTTGCGGTGTTTACAAAGTTTGGTATCAAATCAGCGCGACGCTGTAGCTGCACCGAAATGGTCGACTGTGCGGTTTTTACCGCCTCTTCTTTGTCAACAAAGCCGTTGTACGAGCTTGTAAGCGCAATTGCGATTACCGCAATAACAGCGATTACTGCAACTATAATTATAATGCCCTTCTTTTTCATTTATCATTCTCCTTTACAAATTCATCTATTCTTTTTAAAGCCTCAATAATGTGTTCTGTACTATAACAATATGATGCGCGAACAAAGCCTTCGCCGCCTTTGCCAAAAGCAGTACCTGGCACTACTGCCACGTGTTTTGATTCAAGCAACTTTTCACAAAACTCCTCGCTCGTAAGACCTGTGCTTTTAATGCACGGAAAAGCGTAAAATGCGCCCTTTGGCTCGCGGCAGGTAAGACCCGCCTTGTTAAAGCCGTCTACAATAAGTCGGCGGCGACGGTTGTATTCAGCCTTCATATCTGCAACCGCCTCATCACAGTTACGCAAAGCCTCTATTGCGGCATACTGTGATGTTGTGGGCGCACACATTATGGCAAATTGATGAATTTTTGTAACCTGTGAAATAATTTCCTGCGGACCGCAAGCAAAGCCTAAACGCCAACCCGTCATTGAAAAGGTTTTTGAAAAACCGTTTATCAGTACGGTACGTTCACGCATACCGTCAATTGATGCAATCGACACGTGAGTATTTTCAGCAAATGTTAGTTCTGAATAAATCTCGTCCGATATTACCAAAATATTTGTATCGCGTAAAATATCTGCCAATGCCTCAAGGTCGGCACGTTCCATTATGGCTCCTGTTGGATTACATGGATACGGCAAAATGAGCGCTTTTGTTTTGTCGCTTATAGCGTTTTTTAATTGTTCGGGCGTTACTTTAAAATCGTTTTCTGCTAAAGTTTCGATTATAATCGGCACGCCGCCACAAAGCTCAGTGATAGGCTCATAACACACGTACGATGGCTGAGGAATTATAACCTCGTCGCCGGGTGTGATAATTGCGCGTAGTGTTGCATCAATTGCCTCACTGCCACCTACCGAAATAATTATTTCGCGAAGCGGGTCATAGTCCACACCGCATTTGCGGTCAATATAATTTGAAATTTCTTGTCTTAATTTTTCAAGACCCGAATTAGAGGTATATTTAGTTTTCCCTTTTTCCAGCGAGGTTATACCCGCCTTTCGCACCGCCCATGGTGTCTGAAAATCAGGCTCACCAACACCTAAAGATATAACATCATCCATTGTAGCGGCTATATCAAAAAACTTTCTTATACCAGAGGGCTTGATACTTTGCACGGTACGAGACAGTATTTTTGAATAGTCTATCATAGCAAATATGTCCCCCTGTCGTCCTTTTCGCCCTCAAAGAGCTTAACATCCATTTCTTTATATCTGCGCATAACAAAATGAGTAGCGGTTGATGTAACCGAGTCAATTGTGGCAAGCTCACGCGCAACAAAACGCGCGATATCCTGCAAATTTTTACCCTTTACAACAACATTAAGGTCATAACCGCCAGACATAAGATATACCGCCTCTACCTCGGGGTAAGAAGCTACCTTTTCGGCAACCTCTTCAAAACCGAGGTCTGCCTTGGGCACAACGTTAAGCTCTATTATTGCAGAAACGCTTGTAGCGTCTACCTTTTCCCAATCTATCACGGTTTTATATCCGCAGATAATACCTTCCCTTTGCAAAGCGTCAATTTCCGCCGCAACTTCCTGCGTTTCGGCGGCAAGCATAACCGCTAACTGCTCTACAGTATAGCGCGCATTGGTGCTTAACAATTTCAAAAGTTCATTTCTCATATATAAAACCTCCTAAGGTAAATTGACTATATATTTATATCATTATAATAAAATCACCGTCATTCGTCAATAAAAAATAAGATTGTTGAAAATTCGAATGTTATATGGTAAAATATTATGATTAAACATTAAAGTGGGTGATTTGGATGTCTGAACGCACAATAGCGGCCATTGCTACGCCGCTTGGCGAAGGCGGTATTGGTGTTATACGAATTTCGGGTGATGATGCAATAGATGTTGCCGATAAATGCTTTTTTGCTTTTTCGGGTGAAAAGTTATCATCGCTTTCGGGTTATCAGGCATCATACGGAAAGGTTACCGATAAAGACGGAAACACTCTTGACGATGCGGTAGCCCTTGTGTTTCGTGCGCCTAAAAGCTATACGGGTGAAAACGTTGTTGAAATCTCAGTTCACGGCGGCTCTGTTATTACCCGTCAGGTATTAAGACGTGTTTTGGAATGTGGCGCAACACTCGCTACGGGCGGTGAATTTACCAAACGCGCCTTTTTAAACGGAAAGTTAGACCTTACCAAAGCCGAAAGTGTTATGGGGCTTATCTCGGCGCGTAGTGACGCGGCGGCAAAAATATCACGTGGCGCACGTGATGGACGCATCAGCCGCGACACCGAAGATATCCTTAATAAGCTGCTTGAAACAGCAGCATCGCTTGCGGCATACGCCGATTACCCTGATGAAGATATACCGAATTTAAGCGAGGAGAATTTTTCTGCCTTACTTGATGAATGTCACTCTAAGTGCGAAAAATTGATTTCTACCTATGACACAGGGCGCGCCATACGCGAAGGAATTAACTGCGCAATAGTCGGTAAGCCAAACGTTGGAAAATCTACCCTTATGAATCTATTGTGCGGCAGCGACCGTTCGATTGTTACTGACATTGCAGGCACTACCCGCGATGTTGTTGAAAACGTTGTAAACGTTGGTGATATAATGTTAAACCTTGCCGACACGGCGGGTATTCATACTACCGACGACACGGTTGAAAAGTTTGGTGTTGATAAAGCAATAGAAAAAATTGAAAATGCCGAGCTGTTGCTTGCAGTGTTTGATTCTTCTTGTCCGCTTGACAACGACGACAAGCAATTACTTGACAGTATACGCGGCAAAAAAAGCATAATTATACTTAACAAGACTGACCTCCTCCCTGTTTTAGACAAAAGCGGATTTAGTGATTTTGAAATTATAGAAATTTCAGCAAAAGAAGGTCGCGGTTACAGCGAACTTTGTGCCGCTATAAATCGGGTTTGCAAAACCGAAATGCTCTCTCCCGATGATACTGTGCTTATAAACGAGCGTCAGCGTGACTGTGTGCGACGAGCGCTTGATTCGGTGATTTCTGGTCGCGACGCTCTGATTTGTGGTATGACGCTTGACGCGGTAGGCGTTTGCGTTGACGATGCAATTGCCGCCCTACTTGAACTTACAGGCAAACGCGTTACAAACGAAGTTTGTGATGAAATTTTCAAACGCTTCTGCGTAGGTAAATAAAAGAGGATTTATATGATAAAAGAATATGAAGCAGAACAATATGATATTGCAGTAATAGGCGGTGGACACGCAGGTATTGAGGCGGCTCTTGCCCCCGCCCGTCTTGGACTTAAAACCGTTATGTTTACAATTAATCTTGACTGGGTGGGTAATATGCCTTGCAACCCATCTATCGGCGGTACCGCAAAGGGTCACCTTGTGCGCGAGCTTGATGCACTGGGTGGCGAAATGGGCAAAGCGGCGGACGCTACCACACTTCAAAGCCGTATGCTTAACCGAGGCAAAGGTCCTGCGGTTTATTCGCTACGCGCACAAATCGACCGACGCGAATACTGTAGTTATATGAAACATGCAGTAGAGAAGCAAGAAAACCTTGATGTTAAACAGGCAGAAATCGTACATATCGAAAAACGTGACGATGGGCTCTGGCACTGCATCACCCGTCTTGGCGCTGATTACGCATGCAAATGTGTTATTCTTGCTACGGGCACATTCTTGGGAGGCAGAATTTATATTGGTGAAGTCAACTACGAAAGCGGTCCCGACGGCAACTTCCCCGCAACCGAGCTTTCAAAATCGCTCGCAAAACTCAATATTCCGCTTCGCCGTTTTAAAACAGGTACCCCCGCGCGCGTAGACCGCGCAAGCATTGATTTTTCACAGCTTGAAATACAAGACGGCGACGACAACACCGTTCCCTTTAGTTTTTCTACAACTACTCCGCCCGAAAACAAGGTGGTTTGTCACATAGGCTACACCAACGACGAAACCAAAAAAGTGATACTCGAAAACCTGCACCGTTCTCCACTATATGCCGGCGATATCGAGGGTGTGGGTCCGCGCTACTGCCCCAGTATTGAGGATAAAATTGTTCGCTTTGCCGACAAGCAACGTCATCAGATGTTTGTTGAGCCTTGCGGTGAAAACACAGAAGAAATGTATCTGCAAGGTATGTCGTCATCTCTGCCCGAGGAGGTGCAGATACAATTTTATCGCACCATAAAAGGTCTTGAAAACGTAAAGGTAATGCGCGCAGCTTACGCTATTGAATATGATTGCATCGACCCATTAGCGCTTTACGCTACGCTTGAAATAAAAGAACACGAGGGTCTTTACGGTGCAGGTCAGTTCAACGGCTCTTCGGGTTATGAAGAAGCCGCCGCTCAGGGCTTTGTAGCGGGCGTTAATGCAGCGCATAAAGTTCTCGGATTGGAGCCGCTTGTTCTTTCGCGGTCTTCATCTTATATAGGAACGCTTATCGACGACCTTGTAACAAAAGGTTGCTCAGACCCATACCGTATGATGACATCACGCAGCGAGTACCGTCTGCTGCTACGTCAGGACAATGCCGACGAGCGTCTTATGCCTATTGGTCATAAATTAGGTCTTATTAACGTCAGCGAATATGAAAAGTTTTTAGAACGCATACGCCTTAAAAACAAAGAGATTGAACGCATTAACCATACTTTTTTGGCACCTAAAGACGATTTGAACACTATGCTCGAAGGCAAAGGTACCGCACCAATAACAACGGGCACACGCCTTGCAGATTTGATAAAGCGCCCACAACTTGACTATAAGTGCCTGGCTCCCTTTGATAAGGAACGTCCCACCCTCGCGGATGATATCTGTGAGAAGGTTGAAATTGAAATCAAGTATGAGGGTTATATCAGCCGTCAGCAAGCGGCGGTTGACGAAATGCTGCGGCTTGAAAACAAACCGATACCCGCCGACCTTGATTATTCGGCAATTAAGGGATTGCGGCTTGAGGCAGCAGAAAAACTCAATAAAATCAAACCCGAAAACATTGGTCAGGCTTCGCGCATTTCGGGTGTCAGCCCTGCTGATGTATCGGTACTGCTTATTTATCTTTCTAAATAGAGGTTTATATGATAGATTTTAACATAGAAAAAATTGTTCCTGCGTGTCAAGAGTTTGGTTTAAATCTTGACGAGGTTGCAATAAAAAGACTTAACACCTACGGCAATATGCTGGTCGAGTGGAATAAAAAAATGAATCTTACCGCCATAACCGAGACTCAAGAAGTGTTGTACAAACACTTTTTTGACTGCCTTTTATTTTTTAAAAATGTTAATGTGCCCGAAAATGCCAAGGTTATTGACGTGGGAACAGGCGCAGGTTTTCCGGGAATGGTGCTCAAGATTGCTCGCCCGGATATAGAACTCACTTTGATGGACGGACTTAACAAACGCCTTACATTTTTAAACGCCGTACTTAACGAATTAAACCTACAGGCAAAAACAGTGCATATGCGCGCCGAGGATGGCGGTAAAAATCCGTTTTACCGCGAGCAATACGATATTTCCTGCGCGCGTGCGGTCGCAAACCTACCTGTGCTTTGCGAATACTGTGTACCCTTTGTTAAAGTAGGCGGTCAATTTGTTGCTATGAAGGGAGCATCTGCCAAAGAAGAGCTTGATGCCGCAGCAAATGCATATAAAATACTCGGCTGTGAAAAGCCCATAATTATATGCGAAAATTTGCGAGAAAATGAGGCCCGAGCCTTTATCATCGCCAAAAAGAAATCGCAAACTCCACCAAAATATCCACGATTGGGTGGTAAAATAGCAAAAAGCGCCTTATAAAAAGGCGCTTTTAATTTTTTTATGTCATTTTTGCCCGACCGCTTTTTCTTTACAATAACAAAAATTTAAGTTAAGATTTACTTGCAAACAAATCAAAAGAAAGGTGTGAACAGTATGCACACATTTGCAGATAAAAGATTACTTATGCTAAAGCCTGATGATATTATTCCTTGCGAAAATCAGCCAAGAAAGTATTTTGATACATACGAGCTACAATCACTTGCCGACAGTATTGCTGCAAATGGCATTATACAACCGCTTACCGTACGAAAGACCGACGGCGGTAAATATCTGCTTATTGCGGGCGAACGCCGTTTGCGTGCGGCAAAAATGGCTGGGCTTCGCCGTGTGCCCTGCGTACTGCACCGCACAAACGATTTGGTTGCAGCGCTTTACGCCATTACCGAAAATATGCAGCGTGCTGATCTTAACTGCTTTGAAGAGGCGCTTGCTATACAAACACTTATAAATGATTTTCGACTCACACAGAGCGAGGTGGCTGTGCAATTGGGTATGGCAAACTCTACCATCAGTAACAAGCTACGTCTGCTTAAACTTTCGAGTGATGTGCAGGAACGTATCATTTCTTCAAATCTTACCGAGCGCCACGCCCGCGCACTTTTGCGTTTACCTACAGAACTGCGCGACAATGTGCTTGACAAAATTATTGCAGACGGGTTAAATCTTTCTCAAACGGAAGAGCTTATAGAGCGCATTTTAAACCCTGTTGTTTACAAAGAACCCGAAACACAACCCGCCGCTCCGAATAAACCCATGCGAAAAGCGGCAATCGGTGATATAAAGCTTTTTTCAAACAGTCTTTCAAAACTGCTTTGCACTATGCAAAATGCAGGCATTACGGCAAATTCGCGAAAAAGCGAAAACGATAAATACATCGAGTACAAGGTGCGTATCTTTAAAAACGCGCCGCAAGCAACTCAGTTAAAAATTTGTTAAAATCTGCAAAAGATACCTCTGTCCCCTTGGTAGCTTTGCGGTTTTAAATAAGCCTTGGTGGTTTCTGCACTACCGACCAAGGCGCCCACCATATTCATCCCCATACACAAACAACCTCTCGTCAAGAGAGGTTGTTTGTGTATTATTTATTATTTTTAAGCTCATCTACCTGCTTTTGAAGCAATGCTACATTTTGTATAAGTGTTTTTATTTCGCGATGTTGTTTTGATACGATAGAGGTAAGCGATACCAACAAAAGCAATATAAAAAATATAAACGCCAAAAAGATTGCGTTTATAGGCAGCGCCACACCTATAAGCTTAGCCAGAAACTCTACTAACCCCGGGAAGCCCACCATTACAAGCAACACTACCGCCATAAACAACCACAAAAGCGAGTATTTAAGATCAAAGCTTTTTTTACGAAGCAATACGAATATTAAAACAAGATATACCATTATTGCCGCCAAAAGCGATATTCTAAGTGCTATATCCATTATTTTTTACCGTCCTTATAAGTTATTCTGTAAAGCAATATTGCAAGCGAAACCTTTATCATATAATAAACCGATTTAAAAGGACTTATAGAAGAGACACCGCCCTCGCGTTCACGCATAACAACAGGCGCCTCCACAATGCGCGCCCCACGGAGCTTGCACGCTACGATTGCTTCGGGCTCGGGATAATCATCGGCATAATCTTTAGAGAAAAACTCAATAAACTTGCGGTTTACCGCGCGAAATCCGCTTGTAACATCTTTTACATTTGCGCCGCAAACAAAGTGAATAAGTGCGCTTAAAAAGTTTATGCCAAAACGTCGCATTCCACTTGACTGAAAGCCTTCTTTTTCAATAAAACGCGAGCCTATAACAACATCGGCTTCACCCTTTTCAATAGGCTCGATTATCTTGCTGATATACGCTGGGTCGTGCTGTCCGTCGCCGTCAATTTGTATAGCGCAATCATACCCATTGCGGTAAGCATAAATATATCCGCTCTGCACTCCTCCGCCAATGCCTAAATTACAGCAAAGGTCAATATAATTAAAGTTGTTATTTTTACATATTTCGGCAGTGTTATCGGTAGAGCAATCATTAACTATCAGATAGTCACATTCGGGACAGTCCTTTTTAATGCTTGCAACAACCTTTTCTATATTTTCACTTTCGTTATATGCCGGAATAATTATAAGAGTTTTCAATTTAAATCCCCTCTATTTTAAATATCATTGCTCTTTTCGCTTTTTGAATACAGCTTTGCAATCAGCCTTGCAACAGGACGTGGCCAGAATTTACAGAACATATCAAAATCTTCTTTGCTTCTTTTGCTGTCACCGATAATCTCGGTTGTAGCAGACTCCCTATGAATTCTGTGACACATAAGCGGGCTACTGTTATACACAAACGAACCCTTTTTTCTTGATTGGATTTCCCATTGTTGCCAATCAATATCGCTTAAATAATCGTTTGTAAAAGGATTTTCGCCTACCCTATCTTTTACAAAGGTGACCGCTGGACAGCATATAGGACAGCCAAGCGATAGTATTCTGCGACGAACAAAACGACTTGCCCAAAAGCCTTTAATTTTAAGCGGTAACAACATCAGTTTTTTAACCTTTAAATTTATGTTGTTATAAATCTTTTCTCCGTCTCGCAGTTCACCGTAGCCGCAAAAATAGATTATTGGCTCTTTTGATCGGTTAACAAAATCAAGCATAGCCTCTGTATACTGCGGCTCGTAAATATCGTCTTGATGAGCGATGGTTATAAGCGGAGTTTGAGCCTTGCCGTAGGCAAAGTTCCAATCGCCACCTATACCCTTTTCTCCCTCATTTATATACACAGGCAAATCATATTTTTTTGCTATATTATTTATATGTTCATTTGGGGTAGACGTGGCAATTAAAATATTACTTTTTACCGTTTGAGCAAGCAAAGACTTAACACATTCCTCTAAATATGCGCTTTCCTTATATGCGCAAAGCGCATAGGTGTGGTCAAAAGATGTATAACTCAATATTCTTTCCCCTTAATCTTTAAATTTTTATATATTACAGCAAAGCAAACCGAGATATGAATTATATACGCTAAAATAATGCTGAAGCTTACACCGTTCATATCAAACAAGTTTATAAATGGTCTTGCAAGCAGAGCCGATACCACAAGTGCTATAAGGCTTGCTATCATACATACCTTTAATTTTCGCATTATTATCAAGGTGTTTGTACACAACCAGCTTATGACATACATAGTCGTACATCCAATTATTCCATACATTAAATAAGTGTATGGTACAAGTTCTTTACCAAACACAAAGCCCACTGCAAAATCTCCTAAAAAAACCACACCAACACAAATCACAGCCGAAATGCACAGAAGCATCCCGAGATTCTTGATAATTCGTTTTGTAAATGCGCCAATGTTGCCATGATTATAAAATTCAGAAAGTTCGGTGAGCATCGGGTTAAATATGCTGGTAGCTAAAATTTGCACCACCAAAAGCGGCGTGGCTATTGTGCCGTAATAACCCAACGCTTCTTCACTGCGCATAGCCACAAGCGTTTGTCTCGGCACGCTGGTAATCGCGGTAAACGATGCCGACGAAACAACAGCAGGCATACAACCGATTAGCAATTTTGTTATTGCGCTTTTATTAAATATGGGCTTTATCGAACCGAATTGTTTAGTAACCTTAACATCGTAAATCAGCACCTCTAAAACACAAACCACCGCCATAGCTGTAACCGCAAATAAAACATCATCGAAAAGCAAT
This sequence comes from Acutalibacteraceae bacterium, assembly GCA_045602525.1. Taxonomy (GTDB): domain Bacteria; phylum Bacillota; class Clostridia; order Oscillospirales; family Acutalibacteraceae; genus UBA737. The sequence continues at coordinate 966 of JAZSBS010000123.1, read as the reverse complement.
ATCGCCGCAACAAATACCACTACCGCACTTATACCGCGCATACAATATGATACACATATATAATCCATCCGATAATTCTTTTGATTAATGGCATGCAACACATCGCTGAAGGTTTCGTTTAATTTAAAAATCATATAAAGAATGGTGCATGCTATTGCTTTTGTGGAAAATCCCCACGCAATTACATATATGATGCAAAACAACACCGCTATTGAAGCGGTTATTATTCTCAAGCCTATATAATCTCCATGCGAATACTCGTTTTTTATATCCGATATCTGATAGGTGCGCATGCTATAACATGATATCGCAAAGAAAATATTGGTCGTCGTGATTGCTAATTGCAATAACCCCGCGTTGCTTGCCGATGTTTCGTCTGGTGACAATCTGTAAACAAGTACGCTGGATATTATCCATTGGCAAAAGCAAAAAACAATTGTACCAACAGTATTATAAATCGCGTTTTGCGAAACAGACAGTTTTTTGCTTCCCATCGCTTTCACCTCTTTCTTATAAACATAATTATTCTACCACATTATCAGAACTTTTTCAATAGCACAAAACAAAAACGCTTTTAGGTCAACAAACCTATTGCAATAACAATATTCTTGCAAAACAACTTCTCTTATGTTATACTTTACAATAGAAAATTATACTGCAATGCGAGAGGTTTATTATGAGAGAGTATGATAACAAAACTTTAAAAAAGGTTCAATCTGTATTACTTGATGTTTTGAAAGAGCTTCAACGTGTTTGCGACAAAAACGGAATTGAACTTGTCGCCGAGGGCGGCACCGCTATTGGAGCTGTACGCCATAACGGCTTTATCCCTTGGGACGACGACATCGATGTAACCGTTCTCCGCAAGGACTATGATCGCCTTATGGAAATTTTACCAAAAGAACTTGGTGAAAACTTCGGCACAGACAACTGGATCGACAATAAAGATTTTCCTGCTCCAACCGC
>JAZSBS010000122.1:0-5249 GCA_045602525.1 Acutalibacteraceae bacterium | reverse complement strand
TGTTTTTTTATTTTTATTTATTCCTATAAAACACACTTATAAAGACGGTGGTACAGTTACATATACATCTTTGACATATAAAATTATTCGTTGGAAAATTCCAATAGATATAGAAATTATAGATTATAACGATGAAAACATACAATTACAAACAAAAAGTTTCATTACAAAAAAGAATCATATCAATAGAAATTTTTTTGAAACCACAAAGTTATATTTATTTCCTTGTAATTTTATGAAAATTGACTGGTATAAAGAGCGATTAGAAATCTGTTGATATACGCTGATGAATAATGAATAATTGATTTGACTTAATGTTTCTGCTATAATAATTAAAAAGGCGGTGCTTTAAAAAAATATCTTTTTTGTAGTCACTTCACAATTATAACGGAGCAGTGTCGTAAGATACTGCTCCACTATAATTTTTCTACATTTCGAAGGGATTTGAAGTGGGAGCGGTAGTGAATGACAGTCCGGTGGACTGTCAGAGCCGCGAATGACCGAAGCCGCGACCGCGCGGCAAGAGTCAAATCCCTTCGGGCAGGCCAAGAAAAAAGCACCGACAAAGTCGGTGCTTTTTTTAATGATATCTGTTCGATGTGGAATGGGTGATATATATTATTATACGTTGATTGTATTTGTTATATAAGCTATAATGTTACTAAATTGTGCGCCTATATCAAGTGAAAAATAGTGCCTTTTATAGCCGTAGTTATTGTCTGAAATATAAATCGAAATATGTCCATTATTTTCACTATACTCATCTGTATAGAAAGCTAGGTCTGTAAGATTTTGAACATCCTTCCAATATGCCTCTAACAGTTGCTGACATTCTTTTTCTGTAACAGTTCCATTATACTCGTAACTGTCAAAGGGGGCACGGTAAATAAATTCTATAGTATATTCATCTGAAAATACTGAACTTTCATTTTTTAACTGTTCAAATCGTTCTTGACTTTTGTAGATGGTAAGTAATTCATCCTGCACGGCAGCGATGGGCACTTGGAAATCGCGTTCAAGTATGGCGTCACCCTTAAGTGTGTAGCAAAATTCAACGGTTGCATATGGGTTTTCGTCGGAATAGTCGGAGTGCAACGTTGCGCTTTCGACAGCCTTTTCGTGCAGCTTGATTACATCGTTAGGGTCAGTGAAGGTTAAATATTCGCCCAAAAGGTAAACCTCTACCTCTTTAATTGAACCGGCACTTGGTACCCTTTTTGAGTATCCAAATCCGCCGGTAACACCCGATATCATTACGGCGAGCATAGTGGCAATCGCCATTCCGCCCATCAGCATTGAACGAAAAATACCTTTGAATCCTCGGTTTGTAATAAGACCGTAAATTATACAGCTGAGGATAGTGCCTATGGCTGCGAATAACCAAAAAACAGGTGATGTTATATCGTTGTCAAACAGCGAACCAATAAGGTATCCGCCGCATATACCTGCAATTACACTGCACAAAAAGTACATAAATTTATATGCGTACGCGCTGCCACCTTTTTCGGCTTTGCGTCGGTTGTAAAGCAGTATGGTTGCCACAGTAAATCCTGATATAAAAATAATACTTCTTATCCAAAATCGCAGTTCTTCGTAGCAAGCGCAAAAATAGGGCAGGGAAAGATTGTAAAGCATCTGCTCGGAATTGTTACTGTAACCTAAAAGTGTTTCGTCTAAAATGTTGTCGAATATTAATGCAATAAAAACAGCCGCAAGATTTACACCAAAAAATGATAATGATAAATCAAAAGAGCTACCTGCACAAACAACAAACAAAAGCGAAAAAGCCGACCAGATAAGCACTATTGTGAGTGTGACAGCAAGGTGATAAAGCAGTGTTCCAAAGTCGCCAATCCACGGGTTAAATATTATCATAAAGACATAGCACAGGCTACATACAACGACGGGAACTAATGATGAAATGATACCCGAAATCATTCGCGAAAGAAGCAGTTCGGTGCGGGTTAGTGGAAATGCGTGAAAAACATCGCTTGCACTCTTTTTGTAAAGGAAAGAAAAATTGAGAAAGTTAAATAAAAGTACAAACAACGGTGCCGAAATCATAACAACCGTTCCAAAATACTTGGTATATTCGGCGGCGGAGGTTCCGTTTATTTGAATTGCGGTATATCGGTTGGCATACATTGTTTCAAAATTTACAATATAACTACCCGGACAATAAAGTAGTGCCAAAATACAAAGAACTATTATAATTCCAAAATTTTTCCGTGTGGTAAATCCAATCATATTACCAAAGGGGTTTAATTTACGAGAGGATGTTTTTAACATCATAGCCAATAACCTCCAATTCATAAACAAATACTTCTTCAAGCGTGGGTTCTATACACTCGGCGTAAAGGGGAGAGAGCCCGTTTATAAACTGCATAATCTCGTCCTCGTTGCCGCGTACCACAAGTGATAAAAGGGAGCCTGTGCGCTCGGCTTTCATTACATAGAGAGAATCAAATACCGACATTTCGGGCACGGTGCTGAATGCCACCTGAATTTTGTGCATATTAACACGAAGTGACTCTATGCTGCCGTTTGAAATGATTTTGCCGTTGTGTATAACACAGACACTATCGCACACATTTTCAAGCTCGCGCAGGTTGTGTGAGGCGATGATTGCTGTCATACCGCGCTGCTGAACACCGTCCATAACTATATTGGCAAGCACCTTTCGCATAACAACGTCAAGTCCGTCAAAGGCTTCGTCAAGCAGCAGATATCGCGGATTGGTTGACAGCGCCAAAATAAGCGCCGCCTGACGCTGCATACCCTTTGAAAAGGTCGAAAGTCGCGCTTTTTGGTTTAGCGGGAATACGGTTAGCAGGTGGTTGTATATTTCATAGTCAAAATCGGGATACATACTGTGGTAGAGGTCTGCCATTTCCTTAAGGTCGGATTGGGGTAAAAAGTAGGGCGTATCACCTAAAAATGCGATTTGCGACTTTATTATTGGGTTGTTGAAGCAATTTTTGCCGTCAATGCATATTTCACCATCGTCTGCCATATATACACCGCTGATTAGTCGCAACAAAGTGGATTTACCTGAGCCGTTTGAACCCACAAGGCCGTAGACACAACCATCGGGAATGGTGAGTGTTATGCTGTCAAGGGCAATTTTATCGTCAAATTTTTTGGTAAGCGCTTTTGCAATAATCACTTTAAGTTTCCTCCTTTGCAGAGTTTTGTTTGACAAGATTTATCATCTCGTCAGTATTAAGTCCTAAATCGGCAGCGTGTTTGATTGCCAATATAAATTCACGTTTAACGGATTCTAAAACTGCATTTGCCGCTGTTTCATCATCGGATATAAACGAGCCCTTGCCCTTTACCGAATATATGATGCCGTTATTTTCAAGAATAGCGTAGGATTTTTGCACGGTATTGGGGTTTATTGAAAATTTTGATGCAAGCGCACGTACACTCGGCAACTGGTCGCCGCCTTTTAGTACACCCAGAGCTTTTAGCTTTATGAAGCCGTTTGCAATCTGGTCGCAAATTGGCACACCGCTTTTAAAATCAAGTTGAAACATCACATACCTCCCTAACTGTACTATGTCAATTGGTACAGTTGCATAATAGCATACTACACTCACGTTGTCAAGTGTATTTTAAAAATTAAGGAAATTTTAATAATGCACAAAATTTTTAGTTGAGTTTATGATTTGAATTTTTCTTGAAGCATTTAATTTGGTTTATAAAATTCTTAAAAAAGTTAAAAAAGCATTGGTATCTAATTCGTTTAAAAAGTAGATGCCGATGCTTCTGATGATTGCGCATTATTCTAATGTATATTCAAATGTAAGCTTTTTAATATCTGTTATGCCTTTTATCATAATGGGGTATGTGCCTTGTGGCTTGTCGCAAAGGGAGGATAGTTTTTTGAAATCGTCGCTTACCTCGATTACGGCGTCGCATATATCACGTGTGCCGATAATCTGCTTAAAGCCTGCCTGTGTGTAAAAGGCTATCACACCCTCACTTGACGGCTTTAAAAAATATAGGGTATCATTTTCACGTGTTGTATCGGCAAAAAGCTTTGACATAAGACCTTGGTGGCGGTAGTCCTTATGAGTAGTTACAGCATAGATGTAATATGCCGATTTTTTAATACCCTTTATATTAATGGTGCAGGGAATTTTGAAATACATAGCTGTGACGATACCGTTTGTTTTTAATATTTCGGCGTTATCGAAAAACAAATCAAATAATATATCGTCAAATTCGGGGGATTCACCAAAGGTGGTTTTATATAATTGTACGCATTGTTCACGTGTGGTCATAAATTCTCCTTTTTGGTACAGATGTATTTGGGTAGTATTATTTCTGGGTGATATGAAAGCTTTGATTTTCGAAGCCCATCTATTCCCAAATCATCCTCGCGGTTTATATACTTATAGTCTTTGGCGTATCGCGAGGCAAATTCGCGGTTGATTACGGTGTATGCTGTCTCGTACCCTGTAATTGCTTTTTCAACATGAATATTGTAGATGTTTGGGTTTATGGGGGAACCTAAAGTAAAGGCGACAACCTCACAATTTATTACAATAGCGCCACCTTTTATATCGAGCGCAGTCATATTGTCAAGCATAAGGGACACGCCCTGCATTTCGTTTTTTAGCTCATCATCCATACGGTCAGCGCTTTGGCCGTACCAGGTTGCAGCGCATTTTTTAACCTTGTCTATATTATCGGCGGTTATATCCTCGTAGTGCCAGTCAAATTGTTTGGAAAATGCGGAAATATGATTGCGTTTAGAATGATATTTTTTACCGGAAAGGTTTATAAGGTCTGTGGAATTATAAATATAGTCGAATTCGTTACGGCTTTCAAAAATATCATAATACTCACCGTAAAGTGCTTTGAATTGTTGAAAACGGGGTCCCTCTTGTGCCCAAATATCAGGGTAGGGGTTACCGCAGTGGTCTATGATTGAATTCATGCCCTTTTGTATATCTCCAAAAGGCAGACTATAGGTAACGATATCCTCATCATAAGATTTAAGATAAAGTATACCGTCCTCTATACAGTAGCAGTTGTTATAAAGCGGCTGCCAGACAAGCAAATTTGCAAAGCTTAATTCACAGGTAAGTTCATCGGTGTGGCGTAAAAAATCGTTAAGCAGTTTGGCATCGTCTATCGTGATTTTTTTGAATTTCATTAATTCTCAAGACCTTTAAGTTTTTTTAAAATAATACCACATTTTTACTTTAATATTCAATAAAAAAATAACATATTTTAGT
>JAZSBS010000121.1:0-13040 GCA_045602525.1 Acutalibacteraceae bacterium | reverse complement strand
TTGTAAAAGCATCGCGGTCTACCTTTGGTATATCTCTGCTGTTTTTATACTGGTTAAACTTATACTTGGTATATGCCTCAAGTACGCCGTCGCGCGTCGCAGTATCAATGTCAAAATTGACGTCTGCACTTTTAATCTCAGCACGTACGTACTGCTCAAATGTTTTGCTCTTTTTAAAACAGTAATTAAAGAATTTGCTATAAAGTGCCTTTGTCTCAAGCCTATGCATAAATTCATGCTTAAACACTTCTACATACATCTGCACTGCACTTAAATCTGAACGGATAAGAATTTTGTTCTGGCTTCGTATAAACTTACCGTTACCTTCAATATCATTTGAAAATTCTACAGTAATTCCGAAATCAAGACTTTTACAAATGTCTATGATATGCATTTGTGCTTTGCTTAAATCGCTATTATTTAGACCACTTAAAAACTTCGTATCTTCAGATATCTCTATTCCCTCTATATCTGGCTCACTTAAATTAAAATCACCTTCCGGCAACTGCTGTGAAGGTGAAGTAAGTGAATATTTATTGTTGTTTAATCCTCGTCCCAGAACTTGTCCGACATTACCTTGTGCTTTTTCGATATTTCGCAAGCAATTGAATAAAGCTTCGCTGGGTCTTCTTCTCTTGTCTTTTCTATATACTCCAACATCTCCTGTGTCGCTTCCTCGTCCCATAGTATTCCTACTATCAATGCTGCCATTGTTTTTCTCATTTTGGTCTTGAACAGACAATCTCTCAGCAACATTTGTTTGTCCGTTAATATACTCATTATCAAAATCCACCTTTTCCAAAAAGACTTTTATCAAATACTCATATTCAAACTCTGCCCTATCGTTTTTACAAGCATATAAAATGGTTGGCTCATCTTCGTGTGAGGTGCTATATAAAGCAAAATATGTTTTGTCGCCTACCCTATTATACAACCATTTATTTTCTTTATCAATATAATTTTCAGTCGTATTTACTTCCCTTTTTGCTATACTCTTTACCGATTCTATCTCTTTTTCCGTCATATTGTGATACCAATATTTTGATGAATTGTTTCTTAGTCTTTGCGACGGCGAACCAAGAGAATATTGACCAGATGGTAAATCATTTTTACTGACATCATTTTTTCCACTATTGACATTTTTGGTAGAATTGGGTATACTACCATTAGAGGTTGATGTTTTTATGAGAGACGTGCTTTTAGCACTAGGTACTTTGCCGTCAACCTCTAAATTTATGTCATAAAATATCATACCATCTTTAGCCTTGCCAACCCTGACAATATATCTAAATATCGTATTGTCAATACCAACTCTTCCTTGGTAATTTTTAAAACCGTTCGGAAATAACTTATGGTTTTTATGGTCTGGTGCATCATACTTAATATCTGCGTTATCAATTAAGTCTATTATGCTTGTTGACATACGCATTTTTTGTTTATATGCCTCTGGAGATAATTTTTGCGATTGTATTCCATAAACATATTCTTTTGCGCTCACACGAATAAATTGTAAGTTTTCTCCATCAATAAGACCATTAACTTTATCTCCTTTATCACCTTTAAGAATATAGTTATATGCCGCCTTCTTTAATTCCTCTCGATTTTTAATTCCTTTAAAAACATCTTTTCCACTTTCAATCTGCCAATACGAATTACCATTAGAATCCCGTTTGACAGCATGATACTTCTCCTCCGCCAGCTTTTTCTTCATAAGCCGCTTACTATCTTTCGACTGGTAAGCTTTTCTTGCCAAATGTTCAAGATAATCAATCTCATTATCAAGCTGATCCATCAGGCTCTTCGCCTGCGGCAAACCACGAAGTCGGTTTATAATGTCCTTAAACCACTGCACAACCTGCTCTAATAGAGTGGGTTCTTTTTGTTGTAGTTCCATTAATGCCGCTTCACTACTTACTTCATCGCCTATACCAATAAGCGCTTCCCCGTCAGCATTTTCAAGCGCCTCAATTATTCTCGCGCGGTACTGCTTGCCCTGGAATAATATCTGCGCAAAGAAATCTGCAATAATTTCTTGCTGTGCATTTTCTATTGTAAAAGCATCGCTGTCTACCTTTGGTATATCTCTGCTGTTTTTATACTGGTTAAACTTATACTTGGTATATGCCTCAAGTACGCCGTCGCGCGTCGCAGTATCAATGTCAAAATCGACGTCTGCACTTTTAAGCTCAACACGTACGTACTGCTCAAATTTTTTGCTCTTTTTAAAACAGTAATTAAAGAACTTACTATAAAGTGCCTTTGTCTCAAGCCTATGCATAAACTCATGCTTAAACACTTCTACATACATCTGCACAGCACTTAAGTCTGACCGAATAAGAATTTTGTTTTGGCTTCGTATAAACTTACCGTTACCTTCAAGCTTATCTACAAACTCTACCGAAAGTCCGGAATCAAGTTTTTTACAAATATCGGTTATATGCCGCTGTATATTCGTCTTTTGTTTGCCGGTTATTGCTTCCTCTATCGCTTCCTCATCCGTAGGCGCACGTGCTATATCTTTTAGTGCAGGCTCACTCAACTGCAAATCACTTGAATTTCCACCGTCTACAGCCTCACCATGAATAGAGGTATCGCCGCCATGTGCGACGTTGACGCCTGCAGGATCCCCGAAATATTCGTCCCCACTGCCATCATCAAAGTATTGCCTATCGTCAGCACCCTCAACAACACCGGGCACAGCACCCAACATTTCACCGTCATTGCGAGCGACATTGTCGCGTGGCAATCCGTCTCCTTCGTCATTCCTAACCTTAACTGTAGAATCGTCAACCACACCATCTGCACTTGACCGCAATCCTTCACCTTGCTTAGCAGCACTATCGCTATCTTCTCCACGCAAACCTTTAATGAATTCATCAACATAGATTTCATTGGTTTTTTTAGTTTCCAAATCAAAAGAAGCAACCTTCGTTTGTAAGGTTGCTCTGCTTATACCACTATTCTCTTTTAAAACTCCGTTTTCTGCAATAGTAATGATTTGTTCGGGGTATAACGCTATCAGCGAATAACTACCTATATCTTCACTCAGATTTGCATAAATAATGCCATCGTAGCCGTTTTGAACCAAAATATTCCTTACTGCTTCTGCTGCTGGATTATCATAAGTATTACCTTCGAATCCTGACAACTTTGATAAACTATCGTATTTTTGTTCATCAATAATACCTTTGTGTAATAGTTGAAAAGCAACCCAATCAGCATTCCATTCTCCCATCTCATCATTTATTTCAATTGGATTTGTTATATTTAAAATAACCTCTTTAAAAATTCCTTCTATTGTATTAGGATTATCTTCTTTGATTTGCAAATATCTATCAAGTGCTGCATTTAAAGTTCCAAAGTGAAACCCGAATTCTCCCTTTGCAAATTCTTCGAAAATTTCAGAAGTCCAATGATATAGCGAAATTAAATTGCCTTTTTCATCTTTACAAATAGTATCCTTAAAATTATCTAAAATTTCCTGGCGCACTACTCCGCCTATTGTATCTTTACCACTTAGTTTTATTCCTCGTATTCTTCTAAGAATACCGCCATTAAAACTCTTCCGTGTTTCTTTACTTGTGGAATTCGATTTTTTAACCAACCAACCGCATTCTCCTGCCCGTATTGCTTTGATATACGTCTCATTTGATTCTTTCGACATTCCCAGGCAAGCTGCAAGCGTTTTGGAATTAGTACTGGGTTGCCATAATACGTCGTTTCCGCTATAAGCGGCTGATACTGCTCCTCTTTCCAATAACTCGGTGTTTTCACCATTATAACTTTCACCTTCTTTTATTCCACTCTCATTATAATTCAAATCATTTTCACTGTCAACCACACCATCTAAACTTGACTGCCAATTATCCCCATACACAGCCTCTATTATCGCCTGCATATTATCTACGTCAAAATTCGACTTTTGTTTCCAATATTTGTCATTGACAGTTTTTCTGCTTTGTGATATCCTATTATTTAAAGAGACACTTGCATTTTCGCTATTAGGCGTTGCACTGGGGCTGTTTGCATCAGTGGTTTGCAAGGTCTCTTTTTTGTATCCTTTCTTTCCAATAAAGGCAGACACTATATAAAGTGTTTTTGCTTTTGTATCTGGAACAGCTTGAACCACGTAATATGAATTATTTCCTAAAGACTTTTCATATAATACGGTTTTGGCTGGTTTATTTTTTCCGTTTACTAATGTCACATATGCTTTCGTGATACCAGCAGGAACTATACTATCAGGACGATCAAGCGCATATTCCATTTTTGCAATATCAAAATCATTAGACATTGAGTGGTCTGTAGCTCCGTTTTCGCCATGGTCTTTAATAATATGCGCCACCTGTCTCGCTTCTATTGCTACTTTAAAATCGCTTACATCTATTCCTGTAATTTCAGTTATTTTTTTTACAACTTGATTAGTCGGATTGTGTAAAAACTCTTTATCGTTTGCTTTATAAGCACCTTTTTTTACCCTTTGAATCAAATTTAGAATTTTTGAGTTGGCTGCACCATCATACTTAACTTTTATATCAGACTTCAAATTTTTCGTTGAACCGTTGCCGTTAAAATAATTAACAGCGCCCGAAACACTGGCGAACCCAAATCCCATTAAAGCACCGCTTGACGCCGCTTCTACAACCTGCAAAGCAAGTTCTCCTATTGCTTTGGATTTTGCTTTCTCCTCATTCATACCACTTTTTATACAATTTTCAAACAATCTTCTGTAGTTTGAATATCCGCCATTTATTAATGTATCGTAAAGTATATTAGCTATTTCTGTAAACATTTCTTCTTTTGCATTATTCCACATATTTTTACCAATATATTTTGTAATATCTATTACATCTGTAATTTTTAAATTAGATGTCAAATCTTTAAAACTACCAAAAGACCATGATTCAAAAATACCTTCAAATACACCTGACGCCAAGCCGTTCAAAAAAGCCTGTTCATTACTCATGCCTCGATTCAGTGCATCATTAGTTCCTTGTGCGGCGGCTGACAGTCCTAATGCCACACCACCTGCACTTCCTAATAAAGTCGTTGCCGCAACGGAATCCGCCATTGACATTCCTGTATTATACAAAAAATCAAAAGCATCCCAATTACCAATTTCCCAATCTACTTGGTTTGTGCGTGTCTGTTTTATTGTCGTGGCTGCAGTGGCAAATTTACTCTCTGCCCCAATATTTCCGGACAGCGTATTATATCCCCATTCTATACCGGATGCTAAATTAAGCCCAACCGAAGTCAAGTCTGCAGTTACTGGATTTTCTTTAGTATACTCCGCCCAAAGTTTATGCTTGTTAACAAGATCACTATTGTTTATTGCGCTCCAGCCTTTTGATGATGCCACTTCACGTTCTGCTATTCTATCTTTTAACCAAGCCAAATAACCTATGTCCCAACTTTGACCTTTTCCTAAATAATAACAAGCAATTTCATATTCGCTATCGGATATAAGTTCACCTTTTTTACTGTACTTTTTCTTGCCCGCTTCTATATTTTCAAATGCGTCAGGATCGTTTTTTATAACATTATAGTGCTCTAAATTTTGTTTATTATCCTCCGATTGATACCAAAATTGGCTCATTTTCTCGTGTAAAAAAATTAAATTTTCAGCACTACCATATTTATTTTCATAAAATGAAATGGATCTATTCAACTTATAAAGAATATCTTTTTCAGAATTTTGGCTGCTTAAAATTTTTTCTATATAACGTTCTTTAGCATTAATATATCCCGTTTGTTTACAAAAAGCAACATAATCCGGATTATCACCATTTGCAGAGTTTTCTATACTCTCAATTATATTATTTTTTATTTTAATATTGTCAAAATAAGTATTATAGTCATTATTAATGTTATGCATCCTCTCCAATTGTTCTGAATCAGATGCGGTTTTAAATTCAATAAAATAGTTATATCGTTCCTTATCCCAACCGCTTTTCAAACCTTCTATGTGAATTAATTTTTGCAATGCTGATAAATCATATTCTGTGGTATTTGTTTTTAAGGAAAGTCTGTCACGGATTTTTTTTTCGGCATCATCCAACTCTTCCCAAGTCATAAAATCGTATTTTTTATTGAATGCCGATTTCAATGCCTCATTTGCAATTTTTTTATTTTCTTCAAGCTTAGAAAGTTCTTTTTTTACTAGTATAACTTTCTTTTTTCCTTTTTGAGTTTTAGCATTCTTTTTATGCCCTAATTTTACTTCTCCTTGATGATTTCCTTCATCTTTAATCATATTAATTTTTTCATTAGTATCATTAATATAATCGACTATTTCATCTGCAGATAGATAATGAATATTATCAGTTTTATAACTATACGCATCTTTATAACCAGCAAAATCATCCTTGCGGCTATTAACCACTTCTTTCAAACTTTTGAGCGAGTCAACATTACTCTTTCTCTCGCTTTCAGGCAAATGATTAAAATATCCAAGCTCGTTAAGCGCAATATAGTCATTTGCATAAGTATTCACAGCATCGCTATACTTTTTCATAGTGCCAGCATCAAGCCACTCACCCGAACCCAACGTCTTAATAATACCGTCAATTTCTTTTGTATCAGTATTACTAAAGCGATTAACAATTTTGTTAACCGCTTCATTACTTAAATTAATCTTATTTGTATCGTTAACCGGCGCCGACTGCGGAAAATAATTAACACCGCCCATAGCCTCATACAATTCAGGTTTGTTCGCTTTAAACGCTTCGAGTTCTGCATTGCTTGAAAAACCTTTGCTTTGTGCAACTTGGTTTTTATCTATTCTTAATTTTCCGTTAGCAACATAGGCAGCAGATAATAACGATTCATTCTGTGTTTTATTCTGTAAAACAATCGCTTCACCAATATTCCTTTGTTTTACAGCATTTCGATTAATACCAAATCCTGTAATATTTTTTAATTTATCTTCACCTTTTTTTACAAGGCGTATATCTGACATATTTGTTCACCCATTCTTATTTTTCTAATTCATCTCTTCGGGATGTTACATCAACATATTCATTTATAGAGCCGTCCCACGCCCATAAAGTTTTGCCGTTATCGTACGACCAAACTTTCTGTTTATTACCATTAACATAAACCTCATATTCTTCTTGAGCATAAAGTCTATTACCTCCTATATTGTTTGGCTGATAACCGTTACTGAAAGCTTTTCTTGGATCATAATTACCATCTTTATCACGAACATCATTATGCATCAGACCCTTATATGGATTAATACCTGCACCAAACGCCTGTGTTTTACCATCCGAATTTCTAAAAATAGGATTATCATAATCATCATAAGTTCCTGTGTAATACCAAAGCGTTTTATTACTTTCATTTTCTTTCGCCTTCGCACTCGCGCTAATCGCCGCCGCTTGCACCTTAGCCGCTGCATCCGTTTCAGCTTTAACCGCATCAACATATTGATCACCTAATTCACCAAGCTGACCTGCAATCGAGTTAAGTTGAGCATTGTACGTATTTTGTGCCTGCTGCTCTGAATATGATTTCCAATTGTTCTCAATATCTCTTATACCGCTCGCCTTTTCATTTTGTAGCGTCGTTATAGCATCGGTCATAGCAAGCGTTAAATTGTCAAGAGCACTCTGCCGCGCCAAATCAATCTTACCCTTCTGATTAGCATAACTTAACTGCGCCGCCGTCTGCTGTGTGCGGTTAAGTCCACTATCCGTAAGACCTAAATTTGCGTTTGTTTCGGCTATTTTCTTTTCATTTATAAGCTTCTGAACCGCATTCTTTTGATATTCACTGTCATACGCTATTTTTTCCTCAGCTATTTTCTTATCATAAACAGCCTGTGTATTATTTATCTGCGAATCACACCCGGAACTAAAAGTGTCAATATCCGCTTTCTTATTCGAAGCATCCTTTTCCAGTTGGGCCTTCAATATCGAATCGTAATTTACCTCATCATACTGATTTTTAAGCGCGTTGTATTGCTTTAAAATTTCCTGACTTCCCATCACTTAACTCCCCCTAACAATCTATATTGTAGTGCAAGCCCATCTATCACAAGAGGACCCTCACACTCAATCTTCACGCCAAACGTCCTGACCGCCCTTGCCGACGGATAAAAATTCTTCACCTTTACAAATGCCGCTTGGCGTTCATCCGTTTGCGCACCATTAAGTGTAACCGTATCGCTTTCAATACCTTTATCTGTTACAAAGCTCACACTTATCGGCTCGCCGCCGTTATTTCCAAAACCAACACTCATACGGTCAATATTTTTAAGATAATGCCCCGCCGAAAAATCAAACAACTTTGTCTGCAGTTTAGAATTTATTTTCTTTTCTATAATCTCTAATCCATCATTCTGATTAAAAATCAAAATATTATCATTCGCTGTGTTTTTTTCTGCAGAAAGTATCGAAAACGTCAGCATCACACCATCGCTTGTCTGAAAAGCATTCATCAGCATTAGTCTATTATTCATCTCAAAAAGTTTACCGACATGGCCTACATCGCTTATTTCCCATATATACCACGGTATCTGCACGTTGCTATCTTCATTTTTAGAAAAAGACGCTGCATACTGATAGCCGTAGCTGTTATAATCCATAACGTAAATTGCACTACCAACACACAACAAATAATGACCTTCAAAATCGCAGGAAATTGCGTTTTTAAGGTCATTTTCTTTTTTAAGCATTAAATTTATCATATCTGATATCTTGTATATTGTTCGTTCGCTATATTGATTATTCGAATATAATGTATATACATTACCGTCACTATTAGCCCACACAAGACGATTTCGGCAAAGCTGAACAGTGTTAGGACAGTCACAACCAATACCTGCATTCAACTGTATCATTGGAAAATATACAGAATTTGCCTCATAATCTATAACAGATTGATTTATAAGATCTTCCGCTGTAATGCTGTCATTTGTAGCATAATACGAACAATATGTCGATTTATCTTTAAAAATTATAAGGTTTTCACCCTGCTGACCAAACGCAGTCACGCCCTGTGATTTATCGCCAACATACGCGTAATTATTTTCGGGGAAATATAACGGATTATTAAGTCCCGACCACACAACCAACGATTTTTCATTTTCATCGGTATTACCGCAAAGAAAAAGACGTGAACCGCCATTTATTCCGTTGGCCGCACCACCAAACCAGGTGCTTTGTGACATTCCAAAAACTTTACCATATTCTTTATATGTTTTTTTATAGGATACTGTTATTTCTAAATTATCTTCAATATAGTCGTTTTCTGTTAATTTTTTTATTGTGTCTTCTCCACTAAAAAAGCGCACCCAACACCAACGTGCAATCATCCGCAAACCATCTATATTATAATCTTCTTCAAATGCATAATCATCCTCGTTATACACAGCTCTATGTTCTACTATGTTTCCGGAGGGATGTGTAATTTTAACAATAATTTCTATATCCGTGTAATTATCAGGATCTCCCATACATGGAATATAATATTCCATCGGTAATTCTACAATGTCATCCGTAAACAAGCTTCGATTGACCGTAGAAAAAATTGCCCTATATCGATTACCAATTAAATTATATCCTTCAAGCTGCACTCCGCTAAAATCTGCTCCTGTATAATGCAGATCACCAGCGAGTTCCTCTATTTTTGATGTCATCAAACAATGATGATAAACAATCGGTGCATAAATCTCATCACTGCTAACCTCTTCCCATTCCGTAGCACCATTTGCATAATCTAATTTGTTTATATAGTATGCTTCGCCGTTTGAGGCATAACAATACGCAATGCCATCCTTCGCACACACAAAACAGGAACATTTATCTATTGCTTTTTGCAAGCTGTCGTCACTTGTCCAATCAAAAGTCAACCAAATAAAAATATTACCTGCATATTCTACTCTATTATCACATTGCCACCAAAATTCAATCAATGACTGCCAATTGCCATACCCTTGCTCACCGTCAAACCGCCAGCAACTCGACAATACCGATTCTCCATTACGTATATCAGGGTATGTCTTAATTTTTTGAACACAGTCATTATTTTCGACGAGCAATTTCATATCCTCATTCGTCACAAATCCCGGTCGCGTCCTCAGCATTCCATCCTTATACCACACATTAACGCAATCGGTCATCTGGTTGTCTCTAACCCCCGTCAGACTGTCGCGTAAATTTAAACCGCCCGAGAGCTGTGGTATATTAACCTCTCGGCGCGGCTGTTTATTTATCATTGGATATTTCATAAATTATCCTTCCACCCTTGGTATAACGTTTTTAACCTTTTTATAATTTGTAAGTCCCGCGCGCTTTGCATTATAAAGCGCCGCAAAATATTGCTGCTGGTCTCCATCATTCTCACTACGTGCTATATGCATCGCAAGTCCGTACCAAAACACATCGCCCATCATCTTTTGCGGCAACTTAATCTCTTCATCCAGCGATTTTATCGGCTCGAATTCACCCGTATTACATATTCTCCACAAATCACTATATACCAGATTCACAGTCACAATAGCACTGTTTCTTATTCGTCCGGTAAGTTCAACATTACCATCAGCATTGGTATATCCAAGCATTTTCAATGCGCTATTTAATAATTCACTTGCCTTCATCATAGGTCACCTACCATATTTTCATTTTGTACGGGTGCACTGCCAGCACCGTTTCTCATCATAGCCATTGCTCTTTGCTGATCTTCTGGTGATAAACTCATAAGTTTTTCATAAACCTCAGGATTATTTTGCTTTATATAATCCAATACTTCATCATCACCAATATCGTCGGGCGTAACATTTGATGGTGTTTCCGTTTGCTGTTGCATAGCTGCTACTTGTTCCTGCTGCTTTCTCGAATTTATTAGCCCGCTCACGTCGGGAATAAGCCCCTTGGGTATACGCTCAAGATATTCAATAAATGAAATCAACTGACTCGACAGCAGATTTCCAAGATTCGCTATCGATACCGCCTCACTCCAGAGAGTTGATGCACCTACGTCAATCTTGGCAGTAATCACAAGGTCACGATAACGCTCGGCATCAAATACCATATATCGTGTATTGCCCCCATCATTTATCTTTATAGAACGCTTACCATACATCGTTATCCAAAAATCCGCCCATATACGCGCCACGTCCTCGTTTGCGCTGTAAAAACGGTTCTGATACATCTGCATCGGTGCAATAGCCGCCTCACGCGCCTGTACAATTGCTGTCGCGTTATCTGGCCTAAAGTTACCAAGTGCCGCATCGTTAGCGCCATTATCCATAAGCACGTTTTGCGCAAAGGCATCTGTAAAGTTTATAAACGCCGCGCCATAGTTAGGTGGTGCCACATATCGTATCGCGCTCACCATATCCTCAGCACTGCCGTAAATCTTTACCACTTCCGCAGGGTCGTTACTTATACCGTCTGGTATAAGGTCACCATTTATAACCGTTTTGGGCATGCCCGTATTTTGCATCGCCCATACCGAAATTGAATGCGCCTGATTAAGCGCAATTTGGTTTGGTATCTGGTATGTAATCTCGCTATCGCCATACGCACAGCTACGTCTGCGCTCCCAAATAAATTTAGCTATCGGATATCTGTGTATAAGTAGATTCCATTCTGGTCGCACAACAGCATTTTCTGTAGACGTTATACCCCAAACCGTTGAAGTACCATCCTTATCATACTTTTTATATAACTTTGTAATTACAGTTACACGCTTTGAGTCACTCGGTTCATCTTCACCACGGTCACCTGCGTTACAGTAATATCCGTTTTGTCCATCAGGCACAATAATGTCAGTCGCCTGACCGTACATTTCTGCTTCTCGTCGCACCGCCTCTACGTCCATACGCCGAGCGATAATAATATACGGCTGACTCTCGACATCTTCGTTGTTAGGGTCACCAAACACCACGTTTTCAACGTCAAGCACCTCACAGTTTATATCACCCGTAATCGCCATCGTCCTGCCCTCATCGGCATAAAGACCCGTACGTATTGTGCTGTCCCAGTATGTATATAAAATACCCGTGCCCGAAATGTATGCATTTCTTAGCAACTGGTCCTTTTTATCATCGTATTTTAGCCTCTCGGCTGTAATTTTAAAGTAATTTGTCAGCGCATTCATTACCACCGATACTTCGGCATCACTCGCATCACCTTGTGGGACCTTGCCGCCCATCAACTGCTCTTTTACAGCGGTTTTATCTCCATCTATATCTGATGTGTCCGGTATGCCTTCGGCGCTATAGTTTACAGCAATCGGTGCACTGCCAATTGTCGCCATCTTATATTCACCGATTCGTTTTATAATGTTTCGTCTTGTCAAAGGTTTCTCATTACCTGCATTAACACCATGCCACTGATCACCCACAAAGAACCTCTCATTTATTCTCGCCTGGTCGTGAATACCCTTGTCGCCAATACTATTTTTATATTGCTGACCTGCCTCATATTCAGACCAGATTGATTTTGTTTTAAGTTTTATCATTATCGTTATGATTCCTCCTAAAAAAATCAGGCGATTACCGCAAACGGTAACCACCTGTTATTAATTGTTCTGTTTTAAAAAATTCTGACTTTTGTTTTCTTGTCAGTCTCTTACCGCTATTTTCCAATTCAACAGTCTACTTTCAAGAACACGTATAGTATGATTCTATCGTATGTTTTTAAATTTCAGAAAATAAATATCCACCCGCATAGCGGGTGGTATTTCATTTTCGGGCATAGCCCTAACCAATACTGGCTACTCACAAGTGCGTCTTTAGGTTGGTCTGCCAGCCATGCAACGATTACTTACTACCCATAAATGGGTCCCGCGGGTCAAACATACTTAATTGGTCGCTTTCTTGGTCGTGTTTTAATTGATTTGCAATATAATCTTTTATTGCTTTTGTATTCTTACCCGCGGTATCTACGTAATATCCCTTACACCAAAATTCGCGATTTCGGTATGCGAATTTCATATTCCCCCACTTTTGAAAAATTAGAAGTGCACTCTTTCCTTTTAAATACCCCATAAACCCCGAAATGCTCATTTTGGGCGGGATGCTTACCAGT